>NZ_JADYVV010000119.1:0-11542 GCF_020194035.1 Bradyrhizobium sp. BRP56 | reverse complement strand
TCCCAGGAATAACCCATCCCCTACCTCGCTCGCGTCATGACGGGCGCGTGCGAACGCGCGTCTGGCGATAACAAGAACAAGCAGGATGGGTTTGATGACGGGTTTGGATGGGACGCACGCGGCGGCGTCGGTGGTGGCGCTGCATTGCTCGCTGGGGTCGGGACGGCAATGGACGAAGCTTGCGGCGGCGCTCGGCGGCGACCGGTTCATGGCGCCGGATATTTCCGGCTATGGCGTTGCGGCCTGCGGGCGCGACTGGCCGCGGACGCTGGATGGCGAGATCGCGCGGCTCGAGCCCTGGCTCGCCAGGGCCGACGGGCCGATCCATCTGATCGGGCATTCCTATGGCGGGGCGATCGCGTTTCGGCTGGCGACCGCCTCGCCTTATGCGCAGCACGTTCGCAGCCTGACGCTGATCGAGCCGGTGCTGCCCACGTTGCTGCGGGACACGCCCGCCGATGCGCGGCTCTACGACCGCTTCGCGCGGATCGCGCAGGTCGTCTCAAAGGATATTGTCGACGGCGCCGTGCTGGAGGCGGTCGAGGCGTTCACTGCGTTCTGGGCCGGCTCCGGGCCGCGCGAGCAGTTCTCGCCGAGCGGGCGGCTGCGGATGATCGAGCAGGCCGACAAGCTGCCTTGCGATTTCAGCGCCGCGCTCGACCTTGACGGGGTGGCGGAAGCCGCGCGTGCCTTGAAGGTGCCGACGCTGTTGCTGTCGGGCGGGCTGTCGCCCTATGTGACGCAGCGCATTGTCGCCAAACTCGCCGCGCTGATCGATGGCGCCGAGCTGCGGCATCTGCCGGGTGCCGGCCACATGCTGCCGGTGACGCATGCCGATCGGGTCAACCCGGAGATCCTGCGGCACATCTGGCGCGCCCAGGAGCTGACGAATTTGGAGCTGACGAATTTGGAGCTGGCGAAGCTCGAGCTGGCGGCGGATGCGGGGCCGGCCGAGGCAGCGCAGCCGGCTGGCTCGGCCAGGCGGCATCTGGTATTCAGGAGGCCCTCATTTTGGGAATAGTTTGCCGATGATTTTGCCTCGCACGCGCGCCTCAGCCCTTGCCGCCTCCGCGCTGCTTTTGCTCGCTGGCTCTCCCGCGCGTGCGGCGGGCGAAACCGACGCCGTGCCGAAGGGCGCGGCGGTGACGGTGCTGAAGGCCTCGAAATTCTGCTTCGGCAATATCGTCGAGGTTTCGGGCATCGTGCTGCCGCGCGATGAGCAGCAGATCCGGCCCGAGCGTTTCGGCTTGAAGGTGGCGGAGGTGATGGTCGATCCCGGCGACACCGTCACCGCAGGGCAAGTGCTGGCGAAGCTGACCGACGGCGCCAACTCGGTCAACGTCACGGCGCCGGTGGCGGGCACGATCTCGGCGTCGTCGGCGATCATAGGCAGCCCGGCCTCGGGCAAGGACGCGCTGTTCTCGATCATCGCCAAGAGCGAGTATGACCTGGTCGGCATGGTGCCGACCCGCGACATCGCCAAGCTGAAGACCGAGCAGACGGCGCAGCTCAAGGTCCTCGGCGCCGGCGATCTCGACGGCAAGGTGCGGCGGATCGCGCCGACGGTCGAGCCGAACAGCCAGCTCGGCCAGGTGTTCATCGGCATCGGCGCGAACAAGCGGCTGCTGGTGAATTCGTCCGGCCGCGCCCAGATCAAGACCGGACAGAGCTGCGGCGTCGCGGTGCCGCTGACCGCGATCCTCTATTCCACCGCCGGCACCGTGGTGCAGGTGGTGCGCGGCGGCCGCGTCGAGACGCGGCGGGTCGAGACCGGATTGATGTCGGCCGGCCAGGTCGAGATCCGCGACGGCATCCAGGAAGGCGACATCGTCGTCGCCCGCGCCGGCGCGCTGCTGCGCGAGGGCGATCCGGTGCGGCCGGTCGGCGCAAGCGCGGATGCAAAGTAGGTTCATCCATACTGTCGTCCCGGGCAAGCCAACGGGTCGGCGCAAAGCGCCGCCCGATGACAGGCTCCGCGCGACCCGGGATCCATAACCACCAATGTGAATTGTCTGAAGAGCTGTGGCCACAGCGCGCTTCAACAATGCGGCCCTGTGGTTATGGGTCCCGGCTTTCGCCGGGACGACGTGGGAGAGAGCCGGACTCAACCGCCGAGCTTGATGTCTTCCAGCAGCGAGGACGACACGCTCGGCACCTGCTCGCCTTCGCTCGCGCGCGAGATCGCGACGCGGGTCTTGTTGAAGGCGCTTTCGGCGCCGGCCTGGGCGTTGAGGTTGTTGAGCAGCTCGGAGACCAGCACGCTGTTCGGCGCCTTGCTGTCGTCGGCGACCTTGCCCGGCGTCGCCGAGCTCAGCACGATGGTGTTCTCCGGCGGGCTGATCGGCGCGAGACCGTGCGAGAACGCACGGAAGCGGCGCTCATAGGGATTGCGGCGCGAGGCATCGAGCACGACGAGCTTGGCCTTGGCGCCGCGCTCCTTCATCGCATCGAGCACGGACTCGACGCTGACGCCGGTGCGCTTGACGTCGGCTTCCTTCCAGATCGTGGCGTCGACCGGGATCATGTAGCTTTCACGCCCCACCTGTACGCCGTAGCCACCAAAGAACAGCATCACGACGGTGTCGGGACGAATCTTGGCCTTCATGCGCTCGACGGCGCGGAACATGTCATCCTTGGTCGCATCCTCGACCACGTCGACGTCAAAGCCCTCGCGGCGCAGCGCCGACGACAGGGTGCGGGCATCGTTGATCGGCTGGGCCAGCGGCGCCGCGGCGTCCGGATAGTGGCCGTTGCCGATGATCAGTGCGAGGCGGGAAGTGCCGACCGGAATGCTGCCGGTCAGCTCGGTGGGGGCGACCTTGTCGCCACCCTTGGCGACATCGAGGGTGCGCTTGTTGAGCGCGGCATGGGCGCCAATCGCCAGCGACACCGTGCCGGCCACCGCCACGCAGACGGCGATGGTCCGGCGGGAAATGCGAAGCTGCCTAAGGTCCATAGCGTTCCTAAGTCCCAATTCTTATCCCGATGGCGCTCAAGCGAAGATCGCGCCAGTTAGTCGCGTCAAAGACGTTCAGGTTTAATGGGGTTGAGGTGTGTGTGCCGTTGAATTGAACTCAATTTGCGGCGCCGCAACAAACGCTCCTTTAACCCGGACGGCCGCTCGGGGCAACCCGAATTGCCGCATGCTGCCGCCCGGCAGAGGCCATTGACGCCGTTAAGATCCCGTTACGTGATCTCTGTCACATTTGTATTCTGTAGGGATTCATGTAGCTTTCCAAAGGCTTGCGGGTTTGGGGCAGAGCGACAGGAAACTCCGTCGGGCGGCGGCGTTAACCGGTTCCTCGGGAAAGGGGATTCTTTGAGCTTCTTGGGCCTTCACGAGATCGCAGGCGCGGTGTGCCGGTCGCTGACCGCCCAGAAGGACGGCCCGTCGCTGTACGAGGTCTGCGACCCCGTGCTGCAGGCCTATCGCGGCGGCGATGCCCATCTTGGAAAATTCTACCGGACCGCGCTCGGCAATCCGCCGCTGCGCGCGCTGCTCCGCCGCACCGGCCTGCCCGCGCTCAACGATCCCGACCGCCTTGCCGGCCTGCGCGCGGCGCTCACCGCGGCGCGCGACGTCGCGGCGCCGGACTGGGCCGCGATCGGCACGCCCGTCGCAGCATTGATGGACGGTATCAGCGTGCGCCACCCCGCCCCGCCCGCCGCGACCGCACCTGGCCGCCCGCCGGAGATCGCCGAGATCGACCGCGTGATCCGCCTGACCGGCGCGCATCTGTTGCGCTCGTTCGGCAGGAACGGCTTCATCCCGACCTATGCCGCCTTCAACCTGATCGGCGACCCTGACGTGGGCGGGCGCGAGCTGCTGATGGCGCTGACCGGGCTGAACGCGCGCGGCTACAAGAACTCGACCTTGCTGTTCAATCTGGCGCGGATCTTCATCGCGCAGTCGCCGGCGCGCGCGCTGATCAACCCGGCCTGGCGCGGCATCGCCGAGCCGATGTGGGAGCCGGTGCAGATCCGCCACCGCTCGGCCTATTACGACGCCTTCTTCACCGAGGCGCTGCTCGGCTTCGTCGAGACCGGGCTTGCCTCGCCGGATGAAGCTGTTACCGCGCGGCGCGCGATCGCCGACATGGTGGATTTCTGCCTCAAGACCAGCGCCGAGGAGGTGCCGTCGCACGACGGCTCGACGGTGAAGGTCATCACCGCGCTGGCGCCGGGCCGGCATCCGCGCTTCTCGCGCTTCTTCGCCCAGATCAAGCAGGATCTCGGCTTCGGCATCTATGTGCCGGACTGCGACACCACGGCGTGCTCGTTCTCGGCCGCGACCCAGGCCGGCTCCGACGATCCGATCCTGCAGCAGCCGCTGCTCGACTTCTACCGCGGCTACCAGGTGCGATCGGGCGCCAACGAGCCGCGCGTCACCGTGCCGCTCAACGACAACATCGACTACGAGGGCGGCGTCGTCACCTGGATCGACAATCTCGCCGGCGAGCGGCCCTATGGCAACGACCTCGATCCGACGCTGAACCTCGACATCCTCGAGGTCTCGTTCCGCAACCTCACCCGCTGGCAGATCATCGAGACGCCGCAGCGGCTGGAGACGGTGCATCGCATCATCGCCTTCCAGAAGAATCTGGTCGAGAGCGGCGCGTTCAAAAATCCGCGCTCGCACATCTATTATCTGCCCGAGCTCTATTCGGCCTATTTCGGCCGCTGCTATGCCGCCTTCGTCGCGCTGCCGCTGGCGGCGCAGCGCATCATCGATCCCGGCAACGTGTTCGCGCTGATCCGCGCCCGCGTGCTCGGCTATGTCACGCACGAGCTGATCGCCCACGAGATGAACCCGTTCGACGCCGCGCTGGCGCTGATGGCGCTGGCGCATCTCGGCGCCGAGGTCTCGACCTTCACGCCGGCGCTGCACTGCATCGTGCAAGGGCTCGGCGAGGGCGGCCGCAAGGGGCCCTACCGGGCCTATGAGTGGAATAAGATGAAGACGCCGACCCGCATCCTGGTCGGCGGGCCGGAGGTGACCTCGGCGTTCGTGCTGATGGCGCTGGCGCTGGCGAAGCGACGAATGGCCGCGGTGTAGGATGGGTAGAGCGAAGCGAAACCCATCATTGACACCGACGATGCGAATGATGGGTTTCGCTGCGCTCTACCCATCCTACGGACCTACGGGACCTCGAAGGCGAATAGCGCATTCGCAGGGCAATGACGCGAAGTTGAAACTGGCGGAAACGCAACGGCACTGGCACGGTTGCCCAATTGCCCGCACAATCGTTGGGCACTGACCTCTGCACGCTAAAAGCCATTTGAACGATAAGAACCTGGCCGGGAACGCCGATGTTCAAGACGCTGCTCACCGCGGGCCTGCTGCTCTCGCTGCCGACGCTGGCTGTCGCCGCCGACATCACCGGCGTGCCGAAGATCCGCGACGGCGACCAGCTCATGATCGGCAGCGTCCGCATCCGGCTCGCAGGCGTCGACGCGCCGTCGACCGACCAGCTCTGCCTCAATACCAAGGGCGAGCGCTGGACCTGCGGCGTCGCCGCGCGCGACGAGCTGATCAAGCATGCCGGCAACAAGACCTGGACCTGCCACGCCCGCTCGGTCGATCGCCGCGGCCGCACCATCGCGCGCTGCGAAGTCGACGGCGAGGACATCCAGAAATGGCTGGTCGCGAGCGGCTGGGCGCTGGCCTACACCCGCGCCTCGCACGACTATGAAGCCGACGAGAAGGCCGCGCGTGAGGCAAAAGCCGGGATGTGGCAGGGCGCCTTCATCGCGCCGTGGGACTGGCGGGTGCGCAACAAGAAGACCACCGTGCTCGGCGCGGTGAAGCCGCCGGATGGCGCCAACGCGATCCTGCTCGCCTCGGCCTCCGGCCCGGTGGCGCCCTCGCCCGACTGCACCATCAAGGGCAACGTCAACCGCTCCGGCGAATGCATCTTTCACCAGCGGACGAGCCGCTGGTACGCCAAGATCGAAATGAAGATCAGCAAGGGCACGCGCTGGTTCTGCTCGGTCGAGGAGGCCGAAGCCGCTGGTTGCCGCGAGACGCGGCGCTAGTCGGAAGTCTGATTGAATTGTAGCCTCATCGGTACCGCGCTCCCTCTCCCGCTTGCGGGGAGGGTTTGGGGTGGGGGGTGTCACCGCTTGCGACGCTCTTCATGAGGAGAGAGCCCCCACCCGGATTGCATCTTCGATGCAATCCGACCTCCCCCGCACGCGGGAGAGGTAAGGAGACCGTCGTCGTGACTGATAGCGAAGCCAATCCGCCTTCCGCGCGCCGGCGCAGCCGCTTCCGGCAAGCGCAGATGGCATTGTTGTTCGTCCTGGCGATCTACCTGATCGCGGCCTATCTGCTGCTGCCGGCGCTGTGGACGCATTACGAGCATCAGAAGGGCCTCGCCAATCTGCCGATGGTGACGCGCACCGCGCAGGGCATTCCCGGCGATCCGATGAATGTCGGGCTGATCGGCGACAAGAGGGATGTGGTCTGCGCGATGCACGAGGCCGGCTGGTTTCCGGCCGATCCGGTGACGCTGAAATCCTCGATCGAGATCGTGGGCAGCGTGCTGCTCGATCGTCCCTACAAGGATGCGCCGGTGAGCAATCTGTTCTATCTCGACCGCCGCGAGGATCTTGCCTTCGAGCGGCCGGTCGGATCGAGCGCGGACCGCCGCAACCATGTCCGGTTCTGGAAAGTGCTCGACCAGGGCGAGGAGAAACGTCCGGTGTGGCTGGGCGCTGCGACGCTCGACCGCAGCGTCGGCGTCAGCCACTACACCGGCGCGGTGACGCATCACATCGCGGCCGATCTCGACGCCGAACGCGCGCTGCTCGCCACTGACCTCGAGTCCGCCGGCATGGTCACCGCGAAATATCAGGTCACCGGCATCGGCCCGACCTTCAACGGCCGCAATGGCGGCGGCGATCCCTATTACACCGACGGCGAAATCTGGGTGCTGCGGCTGGTCGAGGCCTGCCGCAAGAACCACGGCACCGTCGAGCAGCTCCCGAGCCCCGCCGCGACCGAGTTCAAGGACCAGGTCTGGCGCGCGGTCGTCGAATCGATCGGCAAATAGCATTGTGTCCCGCGGTTTTGGAAACGCTGGATTGCTTCGTCCTGCTCGCAATCGAAGCCGCGATGGAATAGTCTCCGCGCTTGACCCCTCACACGCATGATTTGCGCGCTTTATCCAAAAGGAACAGGACGATGACCGTTCGCGCGGGCCGGGAATTTCTGGCCATCCCCGGGCCCACCACGATGCCCGATCAGGTGCTGCAGGCAATGCACCGCCCGGCGCTCGACATCTACTCCAACGAGATGGTCGAACTGACTGAGAGCCTGCTGCGCGACCTCTCGAAGCTGTTCGTCACCCAGGGCAAGTCCTACATCTACATCTCCAACGGCCACGGCGCCTGGGAGGCGACGCTCTCCAACGTGCTGTCGCGCGGCGACAAGGTGCTGGTGCTGGAGAGCGGGCGTTTCGCGATCGGCTGGGGCCAGGCCGCGGCCGCGATGGGCGCCGAGGTCGAGGTGCTGAAGGGCGACTGGCGCCGCGCGATCCGTCCGGCCGAGGTCGAGGAGCGGCTGCGGCGCGACAAGGAGCACACCATCAAGGCGATCCTCGTGGTGCAGGTCGACACCGCGTCCGGCGCCTATAACGACATCGAGGCGATCGGCAAGGCGATCAAGGCCGCCGGCCACCCTGCATTGTTCATGGTCGACACCGTAGCCTCGCTCGGCTGCATGCCGTTCGAGATGGACAAATGGTATGTCGACGTCGCGATGTCGGGCTCGCAGAAGGGCCTGATGACGCCGCCCGGCCTCGGCTTCGTCGCTGCCAATGACCGCGCCTGGGACGCCCACAAGAAGGCCGATCTGCGCACGCCCTATTGGGACTGGACCGAGCGCGAGGGCAGCGAGCACTACCGCAAATATGCCGGCACCGCGCCGGTGCATCTGCTGTTCGCGCTACGCGAGGCGATCAACATGCTGCACGCCGAAGGCCTGGAGAATGCGCATCTGCGGCATCGGCTGCTCGGCGAAGCCGTGCGCCGCGCGGTCGCGGTCTGGGGCGAAGGACAGGTGCTCGGCTTCAACATCGCCGAGCCCGCCGAGCGTTCCAACACCGTGACGACGGTGACCGTGAAGGGCGCCGACCCCGCCGCGATCCAGCGCTACGCCAAGGAGAAATGCGGCGTGGTGCTCGGCACCGGCATCGGCGATTTGCAGGGCCAGGCCTTCCGCATCGCGCATATGGGCCACGTCAACGCACCGATGATCCTCGGCACCCTCGGCGTCGTCGAGGTCGCGCTGACAGCGCTGAACATCCCGCACGGCAAGGCCGGCGCCGACGCCGCCATCCAGTGGCTCGGCGAGAACGTGAAGGCGTAGGCCGAGGCGGTCTGAGGCTTTAACCCGTCATCCTGAGGAGCCCGCCAAACGCGGGCGTCTCGAAGGATCGACGGCCGCGCTCCCGCCGCGAGCGAATCGGAGTGCGCGGAAATAGCCGGGCCGTGCATCCTTCGAGGCTCGCTCCGTTCGCACCTCAGGATGACGGGATCGAGGTCGCGGAAAGGATAGATGCTTATCCTATTGACCGTGACCACGCTTGCCGCATGATCAATCCGTGCATTGTGCGCGCGGGACTGGTGAAAATGGGCATCTGCGTCTACATGCTTCGTTGCGCCGACAACTCGTTCTACGTCGGCAGCGCCACGGGTGACGATCTCGCGCCACGCATCGAACAGCATAATGCGGGTGCCTTCCCAGGCCATACCTACAATCGGCGACCAGTCGTCCTCGTCTGGTCGGAGTATTTCGAGCGCATCACCGACGGCATCGCGGCCGAGCGGCAGATCAAGGGCTGGAGCCGGGCGAAGAAGGAAGCATTGATTCGGTTGGATTGGGCCACGATCAGCCGACTGGCTCATCGACGCAGAACGACCCCTTCCCCGTCATCCTGAGGAGGCCGCGGAGCGGCCGTCTCGAAGGATCGGCGGCCACGCTCGCGCCGCGAGAGAATCGGAGCATGCTGAGATATCCGGGCCGTGCATCCTTCGAGACGCGCGCAAGAGCGCGCTCCTCAGGATGACGGGCGAGTGGCGCGGGATAGGCAACGAAGAGGTGCCACGACTTTTTGACGGGGCACGAGCACTTTTCGTCGTCATCATTTTCCGCTTTACTGCCGGCAACAGCCGGGCACGGATCCCTGCGACACAACAAAATGGAGGGACCGCTTGGCATCGGTGGAATTGCGCGGCCTGGTCAAGCGGTTTGGATCGTTTGTCGCGGTTGATGATGTTTCGCTCACGATCGATCATGGCCAGCTGGTCTGCCTGCTCGGACCGTCCGGCTGCGGCAAGACCACCACGCTGCGGCTGATCGCCGGGTTCCTCGAACCATCCGACGGCGAGATCCGCGTCGGCGACCGTGTGGTGTCGTCGAAGGCGCGCACGCTGCCGCCCGAGCAGCGCAACATGTCGATGATCTTCCAGAGCTACGCGCTGTGGCCGCATATGACGGTGGCCGAGAACATCGTCTACGGCCTGCGCTTGCGCAAAATGGATCGCGACACCATCGCCAAGAAGCTCGCCGCGATCCTGGCGACCACCAAGCTGGAACCACTGGCGCAACGCTATCCGGGCGAGCTTTCCGGCGGCCAGCAGCAACGCGTCGCGTTGGCGCGCGCGCTGATCGTCGGTCCCGAGACGCTGCTGCTCGACGAACCCTTGTCCAATCTCGACGCCAATCTGCGCGAGGAGATGCGATTCGAGATCCGCCGCCTGCACGACGAATATCGCTACACCACGGTCTATGTCACCCACGACCAGTCCGAGGCGATGACGACAGCCGACCTGATCGCGGTGATGAATGCCGGCAAGATCGACCAGCTCGGCAGCCCTGAGGACATCTATGCGCGGCCGGAATCGGAATTCGTCGCGCGCTTCATCGGCGCCGCCAACGTGATCAAGGGCACCGCGCGCGATGCGAACCACGTGGAGTTCGCCGGCGCAACGCTCGAGGTGGTCGGCGCCACGCTGACGGCCGGCCAGAGTGCGCCGGTCGCGATCCGCCAGCACGAGATCCAGCTCGCGACGCAACCGCCCGCGCCGGCGCAGAACACGCTCAAAGCCATCGTGACCCGGCAGGTCTATCTCGGCATGAACCGCGACTACATGGTGGAAACCGCTGACGGCACATCGCTGCGGGTGACCACGCCGACCGAAACCGCAGTCGAGAAGGGCAGCGAGGTCTGGCTGACCTTGCCGCCCGCACGCTGCCGGGCGCTGAGCCGATAACAACAAGAAACGGAGCGACGCGATGCGGAAGCCGATTTCCAGACGCGATGTCCTGAAAGGCTCGGCGGCGCTTGCGGTCGGCACGGTGTTCGCGTCACCGGCACGCGCCGCCGCACCCGAGCCGGTCGCGATCACGCCCGATCTCGTCGCCGCCGCGACCAAGGAAGGCAAGCTCGTGTTCTATTCGTCGATGGACCTGCCGGTCGGCGAAAAGCTCGGCAAGGCGTTCGAGGCCGCCTATCCCGGCATCACCGTGCAGATCGAGCGCTCAGGCTCGGAGCGGCTGTTCCAACGCGTGGCGCAGGAATTCGATTCCAACATCCACGCCGCCGACGTCGTCAACAGCGCCGATGCCTCGCATTTCATCCCCTGGAAGAAGAGCGGTTGGCTGATGCCGTTCGTGCCCGAGGACGTCGCGAAACATTTTCCCGACAACTATCGCGACCCCGACGGCATGGCCGTGACCACGCGGCTGTGGCTGTCGTCGATCGCCTACAACACCAATCTGGTGAAGGCGGAGGACGCGCCGAAGAGCTTTGTCGATCTGCTCGACCCGAAATGGGTGGGCAAGATGGTGAAGGGCCATCCCGCCTACAGCGGCACGATCATGACCACCACGTTCCAGATCGTGCGCGAGCTCGGTTGGCCGTATCTGGAGAAGCTTGCGAAACAGCGCGTGATGCAGGTGCAGTCCTCGACCGATCCGCCGAAAAAGCTCTCGCTCGGCGAGCGCGCCGTGATGGCCGACGGCAATGAATATGGCATCGTGCTCTTGAAGGAAGCCGGACAACCGGTCGAGCCGGTCTATCCGACCGAAGGCACGCCGACGATCTCGGGTCCCACAGGCATCTTCGCTGGCGCGCCGCATCCGAACGCCGCAAAGCTGTTCCAGGCCTGGCTGCACACCCGCGCGACCCAGCAATTCTTCGTCGACTTCACCGGCCAATATTCGCTGCACGCCCAGGTGCAGCCGAAGGCCGGCCGACGCAAGCTTTCCGAAATCAAGCTGATGAAAGAGGATCCGGCGGGGGTGGAAGCAATGACCGAAGAGATCAAGACGCGCTATGCGCGGCTGTTTCGGGTGTGAGGATGCCAAGCGTCAGTCGCACGGTCGTTCTTCACCTCGCCCCGCTTGCGGCAGGGCTGTCCGGGGAACGTCATCCATAGCAGAACTCCATCTGGTTTGGGGATGTTCTGCATTTGCGGTGGCTGGGATTGATGGGCGGAGGCTGGTCGATGGTGGCGAGTGCTCGACGGGTGAACA
>NZ_JADYVV010000118.1:0-12047 GCF_020194035.1 Bradyrhizobium sp. BRP56 | reverse complement strand
GGCGCGCGTCTTCGGCGTCGTCGTGGCGTTCGCGTGCAGGCTCAGTTCCATGACCCGAGGTGCTCCCTGACAAAGGCCACGCCTCGTTCTACACCGATTCCATCAAACCAATCAGCAGGGACCAAACACAAGCGCAGGGCAATCGCATATGGCGGCGAAAAGCTTGGCGGCGCTATTTCCACATCGTCATGGCCGGGCTTGTCCCGGCCATCCACGTCTTTTTCGCGCGGAAACCAAGACGTGGATGCCCGGCACAAGGCCGGGCATGACGAGTCTGTGGAGGGATCGAGCGCACATGCGATAGCCCTGCCCGCAAGCGGGAGAGGGAGTGCAGTTCCGACTTGGCGATCAGCGCAATGTTATGTCGAGCCAGCCCAGCGGGTTGACCGCGACGCGGTCACCGCTGTCGACCAGGACGGTGGTGGTTTCAGCCTCAATGATCGCGGGACCGGCCAGCGCTTGGCCCGGCCTGAGATCGTCGAGCGCATAGACCGGCACCTCGCGCCAGGCACCGAACCAGGCCTGCCGCTTGCCGCGCGGCGCGCAGGGCGCAGCCGAGCTGGCCTTTCCGGCATCACTGCTGCCGCGCGCCACCTTGCCGACGGCGGCGACGCGGGCGTTGACGAACACCACCTCCTGGCCGCGCGAGGCATAGGTGTAGAGCTCCTCGTGGCGGCGATGGAAGCGCTCCTCGATTTGCGCCACGAGATCGGCGGCGCCGAGATCGAGGTCGCCGAGCGGCACGTCGATCTCGAACACCTGCTCGCCGTAGCGCATCTCGGCCGAGCGTTCGATCGCGATGTCGCCCTTGAACCAGTCGCGCAGCCGCCCCGCCGCCTGCGCTTCCAGCCCGGCGAACAAGGCCCGGACTTCGCCGGCGGAAATCCGGCCCGTGCCGTAATGGGTGCGGCTGACCTCGTAGCGCAGATCACTGGTCAGCATGCCCCAGGCCGATAGGACGGAGGCGACCGTCGGCACGATGATGCGCTTGATCTCGAGCTCGCGCGCAACCTCGGCGGCGTGCATGCCGGCGGCGCCGCCGAAGCTGAGCAACGCAAATTTGCGCGGATCGACGCCGCGACGCAGCGTCATCAGGCGGATGCCGTCGGCCATCTTCAGATTGATCATCTTGTAGATGCCGGCGGCGGCCTCGATCCGCGACAGCTCGAGCGCTGCGGCGATCCGGTCCACCGCGGCCTCCGACGCCGCGCGGTCGAGCGGGCGCGCGCCGCCCATGAAGGCGGCGGCATCGAGATAGCCGAGCACGACATTGGCATCGGTGACGGTGGCAGCCGTGCCGCCATTGCCGTAGCAGGCCGGACCCGGTACGGAGCCCGCGCTCTCCGGCCCGACCCGCAGCGTGCGGCCGCCGTCGACGCTCGCGATCGAGCCGCCGCCGGCGGCGATGCTGGCGATGTCGAGGCTGCGCAGCGCAATGCGCTGGCCGGCGAGCATGCCATCCGCCGACAGCGAGGCCTGGCCATCCGCGATCAGCGAGATGTCGGTCGAGGTGCCGCCCATGTCGAACGGCACGAGATCGGGGATCCCGAGCATCTCGGCGCAGCGGCGGCTGCCGGAGATGCCGCCGGCCGGCCCCGACAGCACCGTGCCCGCGGCGAGCCGCGAGGCTTCCTCCACCGGCGCCATGCCGCCATGCGACAGCACGACGAACAGCGAGCCCTTGAAGCCCGCCTCATGCAGGCTACGCTCCAGATTGGTGAGATAGCGCCGCACCGTCGGCGCGACATAGGCGTTCACGATGGTGGTCGAGACGCGCTCATATTCCTTGATCTGCGGCAGCACATCGCTCGAGCGCGACACGCTGACGTCGGGCAGCTCCTTCGCCAGTTGCTCGACGGCGGCGAGCTCATGCGCCGGGTTGAGATAAGCGTGCAGAAAGCAGACCGCGACGGAATTCGCACCCGAGCGTTTCACCTCGGCGATGACGTCGCCGAGCGCGGCGGCATCGAGCGCAACCGCAGCGCTGCCGTCGGCCTTCAGCCGCTCGCGCACGCCAAAGCGGCGCTCGCGCGGCACCAGCGGCTCGGGCGGCGGCGTGCGCAGATCGTAGCGGTCCGGCTTCAGCCCCTCGCGCATCTCGACGACGTCGCGATGACCTTCGGTGGTCAGCAGCGCGACCTTGGCGCCCTTGCGCTCGAGCAGCGCATTGGTCGCAACCGTCGTGCCGTGTACCAGGCGATCGGTCGCGGCGAGCATCGCCGCGCGCGTCACGCCGAGGCGGCGCGCCAACTCTTCCAATCCCGCCATGACGCCGATCGACTGATCGGCCGGCGTGGACGGCGATTTCGCAAAAACGGTGCGCCCGGTTTGATCCGTCGCAACCAGGTCGGTGTAAGTGCCGCCGACGTCGACCCCAATCGTGTACATCGCTGCCTACACCGCTTTCGAAACCAAACCTTGCGCAAGGTCGCGCGCCCGCGCGTCCGCCGAGCGCTTCTCCGGTGGCCCCCAGCCGCCGCCGCCGGAAGACCGGATCTCGAGGCAATCGCCGGGGCGCAGCTCGATGCCGACTTCCTTGGTCTTCAACACGCGCGGCGCGCGGCCTTCCGAGAGCAGCCGGTAGTGATGCGGCTCGCCGTCCTTGCCGCCGAGCATGCCGCAGGGACCATGGCGCGCGCCGTCGCCGGCGGTGTTGCCCTTGGCCGGCTTTTGCGTCTCCAGCACCATGTCGAGCGCGACGCCAAGCCCACCGCGATGCTGGCCGTCGCCGCCGGAGTCCGGCCGGTATTCGTGCTGGCGGAAATGCAGGGGAAAGCGCACCTCGGCCACCTCGATGCTGCCGAATTTGAGCCCGCCGACCGAGTGCCATTCGCCGATCGACGAATAACCGTCGCCGCCCGGCGAGGCGCCGCCGCCGGGTCGAGCCTGGAACATGTGCCAGATGAAATTCCGTCCGTTGCGCGGGTCCTCACCCTGGATCGCGATGCGGAAACGGCGCCCCCAGCCGCCCATCACGCGATCCGGACAGGACGCCGACATCGCCTTGATGATGGCTTCGACGATCTCGTTGGATGGATGGCTGGTGCACAAGGTGACGGGACGGCCGGGATCGGCCCAGACAATCGTGCCCTGCTTCGCTACCACCTTCAGCGGCCGCAGCGCGCCGGTGTTCTTGGGAATGTCGGCGTCGATCAGATAGGCAAAGGCCATCGCGACCGCCGCCTGCATGTTGGCGTGCGACGAATTCACAAAACTGGTCGACTGCGGATCGGAGCCGGTGAGATCGACCTCGATGTCGCTGCCCTTCTTCGTCACCTTGGCGGCGATCTTGATGTCGGTGCGGCCGTGGCCGTCATCGTCGAGCAGCGCCTCGCCATGGAACACGCCGTCCTTCCAGGTCGACACCACGGCGCGGGTCTGCTGCTCGGTCGCGTCCAAAATCGCCTCGATCGCGGCTTCGACCGTCTCCGCGCCGAACTCGCTGAACAGTTTTGCGACGCGCCGCTCGCCGAGATGCGCGGCCCCGAGCATTGCGGCGAGGTCGCCGCGGAATTCACGGGGGTTGCGGATGTTGAGCGCCAGCAGGTCGAGCAGATCCTCGCGCGGCTTGCCGACCTCGTAGAGCTTGATCGGCGGAATGCGAATGCCTTCCTGATAGATCTCGGTGGCGGCCGGATTGTAGGCGCCGTGGGTGGCGCCGCCGATATCGCTTTGATGCGCGCGTACGATGGTCCAGAGCAGCCTTTTCCCGCCATCGAATACCGGCACGAATGCGGTCAGGTCAGGCAGATGGCTGCCGCCCTGATAGGGATCGTTGAGCAGGATGACGTCGCCGGGCGCGACATCCTTGAAGCGCTCCTCGACCGCCAGCGTCGCCCAGGGCAAGGCGCCGACATGAACCGGAATGTGGTCGGCCTGCGCGATCAGCCGCCCGTTGGTGTCGCAGATCGCCAGCGAGAAATCGCGGCTGGAATTGAGGATCTGCGAATACGAGGTGCGAAGCATGGCTTCGCCCATCTCCTTCACGATCGACGACAGGCGGTGCTGGACGACGGAGCGGGTGATCGGATCGATCTTGGCGGACATCTTGGCCTTCTTGGCGCGAGGATTTGCGCAGGGAGGATGGTGGAACCGGTCGATCGAAACCGGAATTCCTTCTTATAGCCAGTGGCTTGCGGATCGCAAATCGGCTGCCCCGGCCGAAACGGATCATTCCGGCGATCAGCAAGTCGTGATCGACAAGAATCTGCCTGACGACGGAATAGAACTCACGCTGCTGCGTCCCACCCATGCAAGCCGGCCCAAGCCCGTAACCGCTCGGGCCTCCCCGACAACTCCCAGGGTGAACGCAAATGCTTCCTCGATTCCTTAAGTCCGGCCTCGCGCCGCTCGCCGGCGCCGCCCTGCTCGCTTTTGCAGCTGCGGCGGCTGCTTTTGCGCATGACGACCATCATCCGGTCCAGACCGGGCAGACGGCCGAAGAGAGCGCCTTCCTTGCTGAAAACGATACCGCGATGACCAAGATGATGAACGACATGGCGGCCAAGCCGAGCGGCGACATCGACCGCGACTTCGTCGCGATGATGACGCCACATCACCAGGGCGCGATCGACATGGCGGTGATCGAGCTCCGCTACGGCAAGAACGAGCAGCTGCGCCGGATCGCGCAGGAAATCATCGTCGAGCAGCAGCAGGAGATCGACGCCATGAAGCTCGCGATCGGAGACCCGGTTACGGCATCCGCGCCCGCCCCGACGCAGCAGAGCCCGGCGCCCGCTGCTCACGATCATATGAACATGTCCCACGGAATGAAGAACTAGGAGCCTCAAACGATGAACCGTCAAATCCTCAAGAGCCTGCTGGCCACGACCGTGCTGGCGATGTCGAGCTCTGCTTTCGCCGGACAGGCGCCGGGCGCTGCGTCCTCGCCCGACATTCCGGTCAGCCATCACGATCGCGTCTACGCCGCCGAGCAGTTCTCCAACACGGTGTCGGTCACCGACCCGGCCGACAACAAGCTGCTCGGCGTGATCCGGCTCGGCGACCCGCAGCCGGGCAATTTCAGCCCGCTCTACAAGGGCCAGGTGCTGGTCCACGGCATGGGCTATTCGCCCGACCACCGCACGCTCGCCGTGGTCTCGATCGGCTCGAACTCGGTGAGCTTCATCGACACGGCAACCAACGCGGTCAAGCACGTCACCTATGTCGGGCGCTCGCCGCACGAGGCGTTCTTCACGCCCGACGGCAAGGAAGTATGGGTCACGGTGCGCGGCGAGAATTACATCTCGGTCATCGACGCGCAGAGCTTCAAGGAAACAACGCGCATCGAGGTGCCTGCGGGACCCGGCATGCAGATCTTCTCGCCCGACGGCAAATACGGCTACATCTGTTCGTCGTTCAATCCGGAGACTGACGTGGTCTCGGTCGCAGACCATCAGATCGTCGCCAAGGTGAAGCAGGAAAGCCCGTTCTGCCCGAACATCGCGGCCTCGCCCGATGGCGACCAGGTCTGGTTCACGCTGAAGGATGTCGGCAGGACGCAGGTGTTCAACGCCAAGCCGCCGTTCAACCTGATCAAGACCATCGACAGCGGCCCGATCACCAACCACGTCAATTTCGCGAAGACGCCTAAGGGCACGCTCGCCTTTGTCACGATCGGCGGCACCAATGAGGTCAAGGTGTTTCGAACCGACGACTTCTCGCAAGTCGCGACCATTCCCGTCGGCAATCTGCCGCACGGCGTCTGGCCGTCCGGCGACGGCACGCGGGTCTATGTCGGTCTCGAAAACGCCGACGCGCTGGCCGCGATCGACACCGCGACCAACAAGGTGATCGCCAATATCCCGATCGGCCAGGCGCCGCAGGCGATCGTCTATGTGCCGAACGCCGCGCCAAATCCGGAAGATCGCCAGAACCTGCAAGCCCTCGGCGTCGCCGGCCAGGCCGCTCACCTCGCGCTCGCACCGAGAAAGCAAGCCAAGGGCGAGAAGCCGCCGACCAGCGTATCGCTGTTCGATCAAGGGCTGATCCAGGTGCTGCAGGCTTCCGTGACCGGGCTTGAGCCGAAGCAGCACTACGTGCTGGGATTGGCCGAACACGCCGACGGTGGCGGCATGGTGGAGCCGCTGGCAGCCTTCATGACCAATCCGGCCGGCTCCGCGATCGTCAACGCGGCCGGTCCGATCCGGCAGATCGTGCAGAACTCGGCCGGGACCGAACGACGCTACCTCGTCATCGCATCCGGCGAACCGGCGAAACTCGGAGCGGTCGTGCAGGTCCAAGCGCCATGAGCGACATGCTGCACCTGGTCGAGCCGCTGATACCCGCCTTGCGGCGCTATGCGCGGGCCCTGGTCCGCGACCATGCGGCGGCCGACGACCTGGTGCAGGACTGCCTGGAACGCGCCGTCATTCACTGGGAGCAGCGGCGGTCGGACAATCCGCGCCCGTGGCTGTTCGCGATCCTGCATAATCTCGCCATCAACCAGTTTCGCCGCGCAACGGTGCGCGCCGTTCATGTCGCGATCGACGAAACCAACGAGGGTTCGTTCGGCCAGGAAGCGGCGCAGGAGCACAAGGTGATGTATCGCGATGTCATGGCGAAGCTCGCCAGGCTTCCGCATGACCAGCGTGCGGTGCTGCTGCTCATCGGCGTTGAGGATTTGTCCTACGCCGATGCCGCGAAGGTGCTCGGCGTGCCTGTTGGCACGGTGATGTCCCGCCTCGCGCGCGCCCGCGAGCGGCTGCATCGCGAACTGGAGGGGGCGCCCGGCGACCTGGATCATAATATCGTGCAATTGCGGAACAAGACATGAGCAACCGACCCATTACAGAAGACGATCTGCACGCCTATGTCGATCGCGCGCTCGAGCCGGAACGCGAGGCCGAGGTCCGTGCCTATCTGGACAAGCATCCGGATGTGGCCAAGCGCATCGCCGCCTACTCCGATGAGCGTAACCTTTTGCGATCGGCGCTGCTGCCGATCGCCGAGGAGCCGCTGCCGCCGCGGCTCAACCTCGCCAGGATGATCGAGAGCCCACGCCGCCGCCCCTCGTCGTTGCGCTGGGCCATCGCAGCGATGCTGATGCTCTCGATCGGCGGCCTCGGTGGATGGATGATCCGTGGCGCAGCGCTTGCGCCGGCCGGCGGGCTCGCAGCGCTCGCCGAGGAGGCAAGCGATTCCTACAAGGTGTACGCCTCCGATAACACAAGGCCGGTGGAGCTGCGTGACAGCACAGAGCTCGCAGCGTGGGTTTCCAGCCGATTGCGCCAGCCGGTCAAGCTGCCTGATCTGAGCAAGTCCGGATACCGGTTCATGGGCGGACGCGTGGTGCCGACTGCGCACGGTCCGGCGGCCATGTTCATGTATGACGACGATCATGGCGAGCGCCTTGTCGTCCTCACCCGGCCGATGACGTCGGACCAGAACGCACCGATGGCGCCGCATTCGGGCGGCGACGTCGCCGGCTTCTCCTGGGCCGACGGCGGCATAGGCTACAGTCTCGTGGGACCCGGCGCGGCCGAACAGCTGAAGCCGCTCGCCAACGAGATTCGCAAGCAGGCGCAGACGATCTGATGGGAAATCTCATCGCGCTTTAAGGCCTGGTGTAGACCAGGAACAGCACGATCCCGATCACCAGCGCGCCGGCGATGAACAGCAGCACCGCGGGCAACCCGAACAGCGCCGCGACGCCGGCGGTGCTCGATTGCAGCAGCGCCGCGCCGAGGAAGAACGCGAGATTGACCGAGGACAGCGCCTTGCCGGTGTTCTGCGCGGCGACAAGCTGGCGCGTCATGCCGTAGATCAGCGGCTGCGCCGACGTCGCGAGCCCGATCAGGATCAACAGCACCAGGTCATATTGCGTCGGCATCACGGTAACACCGAAGAGGTTCGAGACCGGGAAATGTGGTGCACCGGCCGCCATCAAGACGAGCAGCAGCGCGGCGATGGCGTGCGTCACCGCCACCATGGCACGGCGGTGCCCGAACTTGCGATCGAAGGCGCCGATGCAGGCCGGGCCGACGATCATCGCCAGCGTGAACAGGCCGAGCACATTGCCGGCCTCGATCCGGCTCAGCCCTTTCTCGTCCATCAGCCACGGGCCGCCCCACAAGCCGCGCAAGGTCAGCGACGCGCCGAGCGACACCAGCGACAGCGCGATCAGGCCGCGCAGGCCGCGCGACATGCCGAGCCGCAGTACCTCGGCCATCTGGTGCAGCGGCGAGGAATCATCCGCATGCGCCGCCGGCTGCCGCGGCACCAGCGCGAACACCGCGATCAGCACGACAATGCCGAAACCGGCCGAAACCCAGAAACCGGCGCGCCAGCCGAACTGATCGACCACGAAGGCCAGCGGGCTTGCCGACAGCAGCATGCCGATATTGCCGATCGAGAGGATCAGGCCGGACCACAGGCCGAACTTCGCCGCCGACATCTGCTTGGCCGCAAGCGTCATCGGGCACATCAGCATGCCCGAAGTGGCGACGCCGAGCATGAGCTGGCCGAGCACAAAGCTCGCAGGCCCCGTCGCCAGCGCCGAGACCAGCGTTCCGATCACGGTACCGGCTAGCAGGCTCAGCGACACCGGCCGCACGCCGAAACGATCCATCGCGGCGCCGACCGGGATCTGAGAGGCGGCAAAGGAGAAATGATAGATCGAGGTGAGGCTCGCCAGCGCCTGCGGCGAGGTGCCGAAATCCGACGCCATCAGATCGAGGCTGATCGCCGGGATGGTCCGCAGCAGCGTCGACAGCATGTGGCCGGAGGCCAATGCCAGAAGTGCAAGCACCAGGGCGCGGAATCCGATCCCCGCCTCTTCCTTCGTCACCACGCCGTCCACGAATCGCCTCTTCCCCGAGCGGTTTGGCGACGGGCGTAACATTATTGGGCGGATGGTGCCAACTTTGGAGGCAATGCTGCTGCCTCGACGCCGTCATGGCCGGGCTTGTCCCGGCCATCCACGTCTATCTTCACGCAGAACCAAAGACGTGGATGCCCGGGACGAGCCCGGGCATGACGAGTTTGTGGGGACTGCGTCCCTCACTGCTTATGGAACACCAGCGTGCGCAGCTCGATGCTCTCGCGCGGCGCGGCGTCTGCGGGCGTGGTCGGATCGACAAACGCGGTATGCGGCCCGAATCGCGTGCGGCCGTCGGTCGCCGAGTCGTAGCATTTCAGCAGGATCGCCTCGTCCGGCGTCATCTCGGGGATGTAGAACCAGCGATGGTTCGGATTGTACTTCACCGAATAGGTCTCGCCGCTGCGGTTCGGATAGATCAGGTCGGAGGCGATCAGATCCTCCGGCGCCACTGTCGTACCGTCGGCCATCGCAAGCGGTGAATCGCGCAATGGGCCGCGGATCGGGCGCCACAGATTGATCACCTGGACGCGGCCCTTCACCAGCTGCTCAGCCTCGTCGGGCAGGTGCTCGAACACGCGGTTGCGGCCGGAGACGGCGGTCTGATCGACATGGACGCGGGTCGCCGGCTGGCGCGGACCACCGCCGCGGATATCCGCCGCGCCCTCGACACGCTTGCGCACGGTGTGATCGAAGATGAGAACGCGATCCGCCTTCAGCGTCGCCTTCAGGAAGGCTTCGACGGCGGGATAGTAGACGTTGCGGACTTCGTTCTCGTCGTAATAGTCCTTCACACTGGTCGGATGCTTGACCAGCGCAAAGCCCTCGCGATCGAGCGAGAAGCTGTTGGCGATCAAACGCCCGTCAAAGATCGGAACATTGTGGGCTTCGGGCAGCGCGGTGGATTTGGGTTCGCCGGGCGGCGGATCGAAGGCGTAGGTCCGGGGCTTGCCCGGCGTCGGCGCGAGATAATTCAGTTCAGCGGTCACAAACGGCAGCGACTCGATGCGAGTTTGTTGAAGGCCCATGGTGATCTCCCGGACTCGATTGTTCGTGCTTTTGATCTTGGCGGCGCCGGGCGGGGTGGCAAGGTCGTGGCGAAAATAGCAACGTTGCGGTTTTGGAATGTGCCAAACGGGGAAAATCCTTGCCGCGCGGCAGCCCGCGGACGAATGGATGTTTTGAATCACGGGTTCGTTAGCGGTGCAATGGTGCGGAGTTGAATCGCTTCCGCGCAGACGGTCCACGTCTCCCACTTGCAGGGCCGCCGCAGGCGCGCTGGCAAAATATCGAAAACAACCCCATGCAAAGGAGCTCGCGGCTGCCGGCCTTCGACCGGGCAGCTTGACACGTCGGGCAAATCAGGGATACATTTCCAATATTCCGAAATCGTGCAAGCACCCGTCGTCCTGGCGAAAGCCAGGACCCATTATCACCGAATTTGATAGCGAGCGGGATCGCGGCCCCAGCGTCGTACAACAACTGCCATCCGGGGTAATGGGTCCTGGCTTCCGCCAGGACGACGCTGGTGTCGCTTGCAAATTGCCTACAGTCCTGCGCCCTTCTCGACGGCCGCACCAAACGAGCGATCGACAATGTCGGCGGCGTTGATCTTCTGCCGGATCAGGCCCCAGCGGTCGTAGAGGTCGATGGTCTTCTGCTCGTCGGCCACCACGCTGTCGTCGATCGGCGCGATGCGGATCTTGGCGCGCGTCAGCCAGTTCAGCGGCACCGCGGGCGGGATGTTCATCAGCCGGCCCCAGGTGGCAGCGTAACCCTCGACATTGCTCTGCGACCAGGCGCGCGCGGCCGCGAGGCGGCGCACGAAATCCTCGAGCTCGGCGCGCTTGGCCTTGATCGCATCTGGTGTCGCGACCTGGAAGCCGAGGCCGGGCGTAATGCCGTCGGCCGTGATGACGCGGCGCGACTTGAACAGCACTTCTTCCTGGCTCACGTAAGGCTCCCAGGTCGACCAGGCGTCGACCGAACCTTGCGTGTAGGCGACCTTGGCATCCGACGGCGCGAGGAACACGATCTGCACGTCGCTCGCTCGCCAGCCCTTCGATTCCAGCGCCGCCAGGATCAGCTGATGGCCGATCGAGCCGCGGCCGGTTGCGATCTTCTTGCCGCGCAAATCGTCGAAGCTCTTGACCGCGGAGTTTTCCGGCACCACGACCGCGAGCCCGTCGCGCGACTGCCGCACCGCCGCGATCGCCTTGACCGGAATTTTGGCGGCGGTCGCAAACGTGAACGGCGCGTCGCCAACCAGACCGGTGTCGATCGCACCCGCCCCGAGCGCCTCCAGCAGCGGCGCCGCCGCGGCAAACTCCTTCCACTCGATCTTGTAGGGGACATCCTTGAGCACACCGGCCGCTTCCATCACGGCCTGCGAATTGCCCTTCTGGTCGCCGACGCGCAATGTGGTCTGCGCGGCGGCGCCATCGACGGCGGCGAGCGCAAGCGCGGCCGCAACAATGAGACGGATCATTCGGCGGCAATCCCCCGCTGCTGGTCGCGCGCTTCGATCAGCTTGCGGGTCAGCGGGATCAGCGCCCGGCCATAATCGATCGCATCGACCAGCGGATCGAAGCCGCGGATCAGGAAGTGGCTGACGCCGAGATCGTAATAATCGCCGAATACCTCGGCGACCTGCTCGGGCGTGCCGACCAGCGCCGTGGTGTTGCTGTTGGCGCCCGTCAGTTTGGCGATCTCGGTCCACAGCCGCTTGTCGATGCGCGTGCCCTGATCGGCGAGCGCCAGCAGCCGCTTGGCGCCGTCGGTCGCGTGGTTGGGACGGCGATAGCCGGTCTGGTCCTGCAGCGCGGTGGCGCGCTCGAGGATGTGCTCCGCCTTCTTCCACGCCTTCTCCTCGGTGTCGGCGAGGATCGGCCGCACCGACAGGCTGAAGCGCGGCGTCGGCCTTCCGTGCCTGGCCGCGGCGGCGCGCACCCGCGCGGTGACATCGCGCACCTGCGCGTAAGACTCGCCCCACAGCGCGAAAGTATCGGCGTGCTTGCCTGCGACCTCGACCGCGGCGTCCGAGCCGCCGCCGACGAAGGTGTAGATGCCGCCCTTCTGCAACGGCTTCACCTGCGAGAAGCCGTTCTCGACGTTGTAATACTTGCCGCTGTAGTTGAACGGCTTCTCGCTGGTCCATTCCAGCCGCACCACGTCGAGGAATTCGCTGGTGCGGGCGTAGCGCTCGTCCTTGTCGTCGAGCGTGTTGCCG
>NZ_JADYVV010000117.1:0-12056 GCF_020194035.1 Bradyrhizobium sp. BRP56 | reverse complement strand
AAAAATATACTTCGACGTATCAATCCCAATGCGGATAATCTGGTTCACGGACGGCTCCCTTGTATGAGATCTAGACAACCTCATTCTGGCACACTGATGCCGTAGGGGGCCGTCCACACCATCAACCACCGCAAGTGGTTGTGACCGGGATCATGGCCCCAGCGTCGCGCAAGACCTGACATTTGGGGTAATGGGTCCTGGCTTTCGCCAGGACGACATCGAATATGCGGCGCGACCTACATCCCGATCGTCGTCCCGGCGAAAGCCGGGACCCATACGCCGCAGCGGATGTTGTCGGTGGGACTCGTCGTTCCAGCGTCGCGCAACCAAGTTCAGCGGTGGTTATGGGTCCCGGCCCCCCGTGCGCAATTGCGCAACTAGGCCGGGACGACAGCGAATGTGTGGTGCCGCTTGCAGGTCAAAAATCCGCATCAGTGATTGACGCGTGAGCGAGGCACCGCCGGAAGGGTTCCCTCCCCTTGCCGGAGGGAGCCGCGCCGCGTGCTCGCCTCACCGGCATTCCGCGCCCGCCACGAGAGTCGACCCGCACACGGGCCTGTGACCATAGTTGAAGGCTGCGACGACGAAACTTCTGGATTGTTGGCCGCGTAGACGCCAAGACAGGAGCGCTATTCTGCGAAGGTTTCATTGATGCACGACGTCTCGATCCCGGCGGCCCTGATCGCCGGTCTGGTCAGCTTCCTCTCGCCCTGCGTGCTGCCGCTGGTACCGCCCTATCTGATCTATTTGACCGGCGCGACCATCGAGCAGGTCAACCAGGACGGCGCCACCGCGGCCTCCAAGCGGGCGGTGATGACGGCGGCGCTGATGTTCGTGCTCGGCTTCTCCACCGTGTTCGTCGCGCTCGGCGCCAGCGCCTCCTTCGTCGGCGGGCTGGTGCGCGCCTGGTCGGCCGAGCTCTCCATCCTGGCGGGCATCGTCATCATCATCATGGGCCTGCACTTCCTCGGCGTGACCCGGATCGGCCTGCTGATGCGCGAGGGGCGGCTGACCGCGCCGAAGCCGGTCGGGCTGTGGGGCGCCTACGTCATGGGCCTGGCCTTCGCCTTCGGCTGGACGCCATGCATCGGGCCGATCCTCGCCGCGATCCTCTCGATCGCGGCCGCCGAGGCCACGGTGACGAAGGGCGCCGGCCTGCTCGCGGTCTATTCCGCCGGGCTCGGCATCCCGTTCCTGCTTGCGGCCTTCATGGTCAAGCAGTTCTCCTCGCTGTTCGCGCGGATGAAGCGCCATCTCGACACCGTCGAGCGGGTGATGGGCGTGCTGATGGTGGTCACCGGCATCGGCTTCCTGACCGGCGCAGTCTCGAGCGTCAGCGTCTGGCTGCTGGAAACCTTCCCGGCGCTGCAAAATATCGGCTAGGCCTTCACGCCGACGCAGGCTGCCGTCGGCTGGCTTTTGGCCGCGCCATGTCGGACTATCGGGAAATCGTCGCAATCCTCACGGGGCACCGATGGGCCAGGATCGTCAGACACGCGCCAGCTGGCCGGTCTTCCGTTCGCTCAGGTCGTTCCGGCCAAGCGACCTGCCGGGTGACCTGATCGCCGGGCTGACGCTCGCCGCGATTGCGATCCCGGAGCAGATGGCGACCGCGCGGCTCGGCGGCTTCTCGCCGCAGATCGGCTTCTTCGCCTTCATGGCCGGCTCGCTCGGCTTTGCGATGTTCGGTGCCAACCGCTTCCTGTCCTGCGGCGCCGACTCCACGATCACGCCGATCTTCGCCGGCGGCCTCGCGCTGATGGCGACCGCCGACTCGCCGGACTATCAGGCGCTGGCGATGGCGCTGGCGCTGATGGTCGGCGCGATCATGGTCGCCGGCAGCCTGTTCAAGCTCGGCTGGATCGCCAATTTACTGTCGACGCCGGTGACGGTGGGCTTCCTCGCCGGCATCTCGGTCCACATCCTGGTCTCGCAATTACCCGGCGTGCTCGGCCTGACCACGCCGGACGGGCCGACGCTTTACAAGCTCGGGGTGCTCACCGAGAAGATCGGTCAAACCAATTTCTACACGCTGGCGATCGGCCTCGGCGTGCTGGCGCTGGTCGCCGGATCGGAGAAGATCAGCGCCCGCATTCCGGGCGCGCTGATCGGCCTTGTCGTGGCCACCGTTGCCGTGATCGCCGGCCATCTCGAAAGCAAGGGCGTCAAGGTGGTCGGCACCGTGCCCGGGACGCTGCCGACGCCATCGTTTCCGGACATCGCGCCGGAGCGCTGGATCAAACTGTTATCGCTGGCGATCCTGATCGCCGTTGTCGTCATGGTGCAGACCGCCGCGACGACGCGCTCGTTCCTGTCCGATCCGGACAAGCCGGCCGACGTCGATCGCGACTTCCTCGGCGCCGGTGCCGGCAGCCTGCTGTCCGGGCTGTTCGGCGCCTTTCCGGTCAACGCCAGCCCGCCGCGGACCGGCATCGTGTCCGAGACCGGCGGACGCACGCAGCTCTCGGGGCTGTTTGCCGCGGCCATCGTGCTCGCGCTGCTCGCCTTCGGCGCAACGCTGCTGCGGCACGTGCCCGACGCGGCACTCGGGGGCGTGCTGCTGTTCGTGGCGCTGCGCATCATCCGCGTGAAGCAGATCGTCGCGATCTTCCGCCAGTCGTTCTATGAATTCCTGCTGGTGGTGGCGACGGCGGCCGCGATCATCGTGCTGCCGATCGAGCAAGGCGTCGCCGTCGGCATCGCCTTGTCGCTGCTGCACGGCATCTGGACCACGACGCGCGGCCAGCTGGTCGAATTCGTCCACGTGCCCGGCACCACGATCTGGTGGCCGACGGGCCCGCACGTCACAGGCGAGCGCAAGCCCGGCATTGCCGTCGTCGGCCTGCAGGCGCCATTGTCGTTCCTCAACGCGGAAAGCTTCCACAGCGGCGTGCTCAAGGCCATCGGCGGGACGACGCCCAAGCCGCGGCTGCTGGTGATCGAGGCCAGCGGCATGATCGAGATCGATTTCACGGCGGCGCAGGCGCTGCGCGACCTGTTTCGCGAATGCCGCGATGACGGCGTGACGGTGGCGGTGGCGCGGCTCGAATCCGAGCGCGCGCAGGACGCATTCGAGCGCTTCGATCTCTACGAGGTGTTGCCGCGGGACCACGTCTTCCACAGCGTCGACGAAGCGGTCCGCACGCTCGGCGGACAGGCGTAGAGATTGATGAGATCCGTCCGTAGCCCGGGTGAGCGAAGCGATACCCGGGAAACCGTTCCCGCATATCGCTTCGCTCATGCGGGCTACGCACTATCCTCCGTCATTGCGAGCAAAGCGAAGCAATCCATCGTGTGGCATATGCAGAAGCATGGATTACTTCGTCGCTATCGCTCCTCGCAATGACGGAGCTCAGCTGCGTAGCCCGGATGAAGCGAAGCGCAATCCGGGATCTTCTCGCGCGTTGATGAACCGTCCCGGATTTCGCTTACGCTCAATCCGGGCTACCGGACGACCTCAGGCCTGCTCGCCCTCGAGCGTCGGATGCTCCCTCAGGACTTCCGCCTTGATCGAGCCCGCGTGGATGGCGCGGAGCAGCGCCCGCCCCGTCTTGATGTTGTTGGCCTTCATGCAGAGACCGACGATCTCGCGCACCGCGGAATCCCGCACCAGCTCGTCGGAGATCCTCATCGCGGTCTCCATCGCGACCTTGGCGGCACGCTCGTAGCGATCACGCTCGATCTGCTGCTTCTTCGCTGAACGTTTGTCGGGCGAGCCGACCGCCTCGGCACAGCCGGCGGCATCGCGGCAGATCGCACGGATCCGCTGCGCAGCTTCGATGTCGCCGAGCGGATGCGCGACGGGATCGTCCCAGATATCCTTGTGCTCGTCCTTGCTGAACCACCACATTGCCGCACCTTGAAAGCACGGCAAACATAGCTGGCCTTGGCGCAACCTGTGAACCGCAGAGTCGACTCGGTGCCGAGCAAGAGGTGCACACTATGGCCCGGCGGCCACACCCGCGGCCGATCCGCGCGCGAATTGATGTCGAACTCATGGAATAAAGCCCGTTTCGGTTCTGATTGCGTCAGAGCCGAGGCTGCGGGGTTTTCGCTTGCCGCGTTTTCACGCGAACCGACGAGGCTCTAGGCCGATCGTTTCGGCCCGATCGCCTCGAACTGCGCCTTTTGCTCATCGCTGAGCGTGGCGTAGAAATTCTCAAGCGCGGCACGGACATCCTTGACCGACTGCAGCATGACATCGAGCCGCTTGACGACGAAGGCAAGACGTGCAGGCGGGGTCATCGCCTCGTTGGTCTGGCACGCGGCCTTCAGCTTCCGCGCGGCGTCGGCGCTGGCATCCTGCAGCGCCTGAAGCGCACCGCGCTGGGCGTCGCTGAGCTGCAGCCGCGCCTCGATCTCGCCGGTCGGCCATTCCTGCATCGCCGGCTGTGCAGCGCCGCAGCTCTGGGCGACCGTCGCGTTCGGATCGCGCGCCGCGACTTCCTTGCGCTGGTTCTCGGCAAGCGCGTTGAGCCGCGCTTTCTGCTCGTCATCGAGCAGGCCGTAGAATTTCTCCAGCGGAGGCTTCACGATTCCGACCGCGGTGACCATCGCTTCGATCCGCTGCTGCATGGCCGCGAGGCGGTTCGGCGCCGTCAACACCACCTGCGCGGGACATGCCGCCCGAATCACCTGGGCAGCCGCGAGCGACGCGTTGCCGAGCTCGCCGAGCGCCACCGATTGCGCTTCGGTCGGCTGCACCGTATCCGCCATCTGATCTACCGGCAGGCCGGCGACCGAACGGCTGTCATTGCCGCACATCTGCTCGATGCGCCCGCCGCCGCGGTAACGGCGGCCCGTGCGGCGCTCCGGCAGATAGGCCCGGAGATCGTCATACCCATAAGGCCCGAAGATGCCGGCATAGATGTCCGGATAGCCGTAGCCCCAGAATCCGATGTCGTCGCCCCAGATCGCGTAGTCGTAGATATCGTTGTACGCGAACGGCCAGAACAGCGGGCCGACCCAGCCATAGCCGCCGCCGGGATGCTGCCACCAGCCGTTGGCGACAGTCCCGCCGTGCCAGCCGGCGAGCGCCGCGGCCGCGGCGATCTGCGCACGCGCCGCCGGGTTGCTCAACAGCCGGCCGTTGCGCAATGCGCCGTTGCGCGACAGCGAGTTGAACGCATTGCGCATATGACCTGGTGCGATTGCGGCATTGCGCACCCGGCCGAAATTGCCACCCCCGCGCGATGCGAAGGCGCCATGGCCGGCGAAGCCTGATCGCGAGATCGCGTGCGAGCGGCCGAACCCGCCATGATGGCCGCCGCCGAAATGCATGTGGCCGAAGCCATGCCCGCCACGTCCATGGCCACCACCGTGGCCATGGCCACCGCCATGTCCGTGGCCGCCACCATGCCCGCCGCCATGGCCGCCGCCGCCGTGCCCGCCGCCGCCTCGGGCGATCGCATCGCCCGACAGCGCCATCGCAACGACCATGACCGCAATTCCGATTGCCCGTCCGATCACGGCGTCCTCCCTCCGTGCACCGCACATATCGCGGCAATACAAGTGAGACGCCGGGCGGGCGGAAAAGTTCCGCGCGTGACACGCGCCGCGCGCGGGCTCGCGAACGCTGCGCGGCGTGACGACGCCTCAAGCGGCCGGGACGATCTTTCCGGGATTGAAGATGTTTTGCGGGTCGAGGGCCTGCTTCAGCGCCCGCATCGCGTCGAGCGCTTCCGGGCCGAGCTCGGCCTGCAAGTATTTCTGCTTGCCCTGGCCGATGCCGTGCTCGCCGGTGCAGGTGCCGCCCATGGCCTGGGCGCGCTCGACCAGGCGGTGCATGAACTCCTCGCCGCGCGCCATCTCGCCCTTGTCGTTGACGTCGCAGAGCAGCGAGCAGTGGAAGTTGCCGTCGCCGACATGGCCGACGATCGGCGACAGCAGGTTGAGCCGCTGCAAATCCTCCTCGGTCTCGGTGACGCAGTCGGCGAGCCGCGAGATCGGCACGCAGACGTCGGTCGCGACCACGCCGATGCTGTCCCCGGGGCGCAGCGCCTTCACCGACCAGTAGGCGTCGTGCCGGGCCTGCCACAGCTTGGTGCGGTCTTCCGGCTTGGTGGTCCAGGTGAAGTCGCCGCCGCCGCATTCGGCGGCGATGTCGCGGAAATTCTTCGACTGCTCGGCGACCTCGACCTCGCTGCCGTGGAATTCCAGCAGCAGCAGCGGCGTCTCAGGCAGCGACAGCTTCGAATAGCTGTTGCAGGCTTTCACCTGCGCGGCATTGAGCAGCTCGATCCGGGCGACCGGAATGCCTGTCTGGATCGCGAGGATCGTGGCCTGGCAGGCGCCACGCACCGTATCGAACGAACAGGCCGCCGCCGCGATCGTGTCGGGAATGCCGCGCAGACGGATGGTCAGTTCGGAGATGATGCCGAGCGTACCTTCGGCGCCGACGAACAGATGCGTCAGGTCGTAACCGGCCGACGACTTCTTGGCGCGCGTGCCTGTCGTGATGATCTCGCCGTCGCCGCGCACCACCTTCAGCGCCAGCACGTTCTCGCGCATGGTGCCGTAGCGCACCGCATTAGTGCCGGAGGCGCGGGTCGAGGTCATGCCGCCGAGCGAGGCATCGGCGCCGGGATCGATCGGAAAGAACAAGCCCTGGTCGCGCAGATGCTCGTTGAGCGCCTTCCGCGTCACGCCGGGCTGGATCACGCAGTCGAGGTCCTCGGCATGCACCTCGAGCACCTTGTTCATGTCGCGCAGATCGATGCAGATGCCGCCCGCGGGCGCGTTGACCTGCCCCTCGAGCGAGGTTCCGGTGCCGAAGGCGATGACCGGCACACGATTGGCGGCGCAGATTCGCACCACGTCCTGGATGTCGGCGGTTTCCTGCGCCATCACGACCGCATCCGGCGGCTGGGTCGGCAGCCATGTAGTGGTATGGGCGTGCTGCTCGCGCACCGCCTGCGACGTGACGAGCCGGTTGCCGAACCGCGCCGCCAGCGCGTCGATCGCGCGCTTCAGGGCCTGCGGATCAGGTCGCGTCACATTGCCCGAAATCGTTGTCGCCACGTCAAATTTCCTCCCACCTTTAGCCGACCGTGGCAAAGCTTGTATAAGGGGTCAAGAGAGCCTGACTTGAAAAAGTGGACGCCGGAGTCACAGAAGAGCTCATGCTCGAACGCCAGCAAACCGGGGATGGATCATGACTTCAGTGACTGCCACCAGCGAGATGCCGCTTCCGCCGGCCCCGTTCAGATCCTCGGTGATGCAGATCGAGCCGCAATGGATCGACTACAACGGCCATCTCAACATGGCCTACTACAATGTGATGTTCGACCGCGCCATCGACGAGATGTGGCTGCAGCTCGGCATCGGGCCGGCCTACATGAAGGCGCGGCAGTGCTCGACCTTCACCGCCGAGTGCCACGTCCGCTATCTCAGGGAAATTCATCTCGGCGATCCCGTGCAAGTCCACGTCCACCTGCTCGGCGCCGACGAGAAGCGGCTGCACACGTTCGAGGAGCTGCGCCATGCCACCGAAGGCTGGCTCTCCGCGACCTCGGAAAACCTCACGCTGCACATCGACATGGCGGCGCGCAAGGTGGCGCCGTTTCCGCCCGACATCCGCGCCCGCGCGCAAGCGATCGTGGACAGCTATGCGGGCGTACCGCGTCCCGAGGGCATCGGCCGCAACGTGGCGATGCCCTCGGCGAAGTAACATGGCGTTTGCAAGCGAAGCGGCCGCCGCTTCGCGGCCTCGCTAGACCCTTGTGCGGCCGCGGACCAATCCGACCACCGCCGACACCAGAAACAGGATGACGGCGATGAAGAAGATCGCCTTGGCGATTTCGACGGAGGCGCCGGCGATGCCGCCAAAGCCCAAAATGCCCGCGATCAGGGCGATGACCAGGAACGTGACGACCCAGCTCAGCATGATCAAAACTCCGCTTCGTTTCCTTGCTGTTTCTCGGGCGCGGACCTTCGTCCGGCGCGCACCTGTTGAAACAATCCGGCCGGGAAACGCGGGTTCCTGAGCGTGAAACCGCGAAATTTTCGCCGATTTCCGGAACCGGATTGAGTCTGGGCTGCTGCCAAAAGCGTTCCCGTCAGCCGCGATAAAACCTGTCAAAACGGCCGATCAGGCCCTATATGGCCTTCAATCCCTGTTAAGAAGGCTCCCCTTCACCATCCTGCGGTGCCATCGTGGGGCCGAGACGATTCGCCAATGACCGAGCCGAGCAAATTGCCCCATCACGGCGTTCCCGAGCACCAGCCGGCGGCTGGCGGCATCGCCGCGCGTGCGCGGGCGGCGGCCGGTCCGCAATATCTGAACGGCCTCAATCCGGAGCAGCGCGAAGCGGTCGAGACGCTCGACGGTCCGGTGCTGGTGCTTGCCGGCGCCGGCACCGGCAAGACACGCGTCCTGACCACGCGCATCGCGCATATCCTGAGCCAGGGCCGCGCGCGGCCGCACGAAATCCTGTCGGTGACTTTCACCAACAAGGCGGCGCGCGAGATGAAGCTGCGGCTCGGCCAGATGCTCGGCCAGGCGGTCGAGGGCATGCCGTGGCTCGGCACCTTCCACTCGATCGGCGGCCGCATCCTGCGCATCCATGCCGAGCTGGTGCAGCTCAAATCCAACTTCACGGTGCTCGACGTCGACGACCAGGTACGGCTGTTGAAGCAATTGCTGCAGGCCGAGAACATCGACGACAAGCGCTGGCCGGCGCGGATGCTGGCCGGCCTGATCGACGGCTGGAAGAACCGCGGCCTGTCGCCGTCGCAGGTGCCGGCGGGTGAAGCGGCCTCGTTCGGCAACGGCAAGGGCGGCAAGATCTACGCGACCTATCAGGAGCGGCTGAAGATCCTCAACGCGGCCGATTTCGGCGACCTGCTGCTCGAGAACATCAGGCTGTTCCGCGAAAATCCGGATGTGCTGCGGCAGTACCAGAACCGCTTCAGGTTCATCCTGGTCGACGAATATCAGGACACCAACGTCGCGCAGTATCTGTGGCTGCGCCTGCTGTCGCAGGCGCCGTCGCGGCCGGAGCGACGCCTTGCCGACGTCATTCCGGGAGCAACCAACGCGCCAGTCATTCCGGGGCGCCTCGAAGAGGCGAACCCGGAATCCCGAAGCAATGAGGACTCAACTCGAGATTCCGGGTTCGCACCTGGCGGTGCGCCCCGGAATGACGAGGAAAACGTCACCACGCAACAACCCCTCAAGAACATCTGCTGCGTCGGCGACGATGACCAGTCGATCTACGGATGGCGCGGCGCCGAGGTCGACAACATCCTGCGCTTCGAGCACGATTTCCCCGGCGCCAAGGTCATCCGCCTCGAGCGCAATTACCGCTCCACCGGCCACATCCTGGCCGCGGCCTCGCATCTGATCGCGCATAATGAAGGCCGGCTCGGCAAGACGCTGCGCACCGAGGATGTCGACGGCGAGAAGGTCACCGTCACCGGCTCCTGGGATTCGGAGGAGGAAGCGCGCGCGATCGGCGAGGAGCTCGAGGAGCTGCAGCGCGCAGGCGAAAACCTCAACGACGTCGCCATCCTGGTGCGCGCCTCGTTCCAGATGCGCGAGTTCGAAGACCGCTTCGTCACGCTCGGCCTGCCCTACCGCGTGATCGGCGGCCCCAGATTCTACGAGCGCGCCGAAATCCGCGATGCGCTGGCCTATTTGCGCACCATCAACTCGCCGGCCGACGACCTCGCCTTCGAGCGCATCGTCAACGTACCCAAGCGGGGGCTCGGCGACGCCACCGTGCAGCTGCTGCACGACCATGCGCGCAAGCGCCGCATTCCGCTGTTCGAGGCGGCCCGCGCCGTGGTCGAGACCGACGAACTGAAGCCGAAGGCGCGCGGCTCCTTGCGCGATCTCGTCATGCAGTTCGACCGCTGGCGTGCCCAGCGCGAGGTCACCTCGCATACCGAGCTCGCCGAGATCGTGCTCGACGAGAGCGGCTACACCGAGATGTGGCAGAAGGACCGCTCGGCTGATGCCGCCGGCCGGCTGGAGAACCTCAAGGAGCTGGTGCGTTCGATGGAGGAATTCGAGAACCTGCAAGGGTTTCTCGAACATATCTCGCTGGTGATGGACCGCGACGGCGAGGCCGGCGACGAGGCGGTGTCGCTGATGACGCTGCATTCGGCGAAGGGACTGGAATTCGACAACGTGTTCCTGCCGGGCTGGGAGGAAGGCTTGTTTCCGAGCCAGCGCACGCTGGACGAACAGGGCCGCGCCGGGCTCGAGGAGGAGCGCCGCCTCGCCCATGTCGGGCTGACCCGGGCGCGCCGCCGCGCCAAGATCTACTTCGCCACCAACCGCCGCATCCATGGCACCTGGTCGACCACGATCCCCTCGCGCTTCCTCGACGAGCTGCCGGCGCACAATGTCGAGATCACCGAATCCAAGGGCGGATCGGGCTGGGGCGGCAGCGGCGGCTACGGCGCCTCGCGCTTCGACAACCTCGAATCATTCGGCTCGAGCTATTCGACCCCGGGCTGGCAGCGTGCCCAGGCCAACCGCAACCGCGGCGGCGGGGGCCGCGGCGGCAGCGGCTTCGAGGAGCGGCAATCCTCCTTTTCCTCCGAAAGCTTCAATCGCACCAAGCGGGGCCCTGTCGTGATCGAAGGCGAGCTGGTGGCGAAGTCCACCGGCACGACGTCGGATTTTTCGCTGGACGACCGGGTATTTCACCAGAAATTCGGCTACGGCCATGTGGTGAAGATCGACGGCAACAAGCTGACCATCGCCTTCGAGAAGGCCGGCGAGAAGAAGGTGGTCGACAGCTTTGTGCAACGGGTGTGACATAGCGACCTTCTTTAGCGGCCTTCCCTGTTCGTAGCCCTTGACCCCAGTTGATTTCATGGGTTGAGATGGATCCATGGTCCGGGGGAGGTTTTTCCTTTTTGTCATCGCGCTCACTGCGCCGTCGCTGGCGGTCGCGGAGACGATGAGCTTTGGCGATTCGGCAGCGCAACTGGCCAAGGCCTGCGGCGCCGACATCACCGCGAACTGCCGCGGCGTCAATCTCGACTCCAACCGCCTCAAGGAATGCCTGTCGCGCAACCGCGACGTGATCTCGCCGCAGTGCAAGGAGAGCTACTTCTCCACCCTCGATGCGATCCAGAAGCGGATCGCGGCGCGCGTCACCGTTGCGAATGCCTGCACCCGCGAGATCGTCAAGGTCTGCGGCGGCTCGACCAAGGAGACCAGCAAGTCGGTGCCCTGCCTCGTCAGCGCCAAGGGCCTCAGCCGCAACTGCACCCAGGCGATCAATGACGCGGGGTATCAATGATGCGGCTGTCGAGGCGAGGCTTGCGCGATCCTGGCCTTTTGGCCCTGCTGGGCACGCTGGCTTTGCTGGCGATGCCGATTGCGCCGGCGCCGGCGCAGACCGCCATCACGCGCGACGACGTCATCGCCAAGCTCAATCATTTTGAGACAGACGCCGAGATCGATGTCCCTGCGCTGCGCCAGCAGGTGGCCGAACGATCGAAGTCGCGATCGAAGAACGAGCCGCCGCCCTCGAAGCGGCCGCCGATCGCTCCAGATCTGACCAAGCTGCCGACGTTCAACGTCGACATCGCGTTCGACGTCGACACGCCGATCGTGCTGCCGGAATCGTATCAGACGGTCGGGCGGATCGCCGATGCGCTGACGCACTCCTCGCTGCTGCCTTACACCTTCCTGATCGTCGGCCACATCGAATCGACCGGACGACGCGAGAACAATGTGCTGCTGAGCCAGCGGCGCGCCGACGCGATCCGCGACATCCTGGTCAACACCTTCAAGATCACCGCGAAGCGCCTGCAATCGGTCGGGCTCGGCGAAGAGCAGTTGCTCGATCCCGCCAAGCCCAACGCGCCGGTCAACAACCAGGTGCAGATCATGCTGGTCGCGAAGCTCGCCGACAGCGCGCCGCCCGCGCACCCTGCCCCGGCGGCCGCCGCCAAGAAGCCGGCAAAATCGGCGAAGAAGCACTGAAGCAGCATTTCCGCCACGCCGCGGAATAAATTTCTGCCCTAGCGGGTGATTGCAGAACGGATCATACGTCCCTATCTGCGCTTGACCCGCCCCCGCCCGGGCCCCAATC
>NZ_JADYVV010000116.1:0-13749 GCF_020194035.1 Bradyrhizobium sp. BRP56 | reverse complement strand
ACCTTCGCCTTGAATGCCGGAGAATGCGTCCGGCGGCTCTTCTTCGTCATCTTCGCTCCTGATTCGCAGCAAGAATCCTCGCCGCTGTCAGGCAGAAAATCCACTCAAGCTACTGTCCGAATTTGCGGGGCCAGCTCTCTCGACGATGGTTGCGTTGAGTTGGACACCAATCCCGTCGAAAATCAAATCAGGCCGCTGACTCTGACGCGTAAAAATAGTTTATTTGCTGGTCACGACGAAGGTGGTCGTTCATGGGCGCGCATAGCTTCGCTCATCGCCACCTGCAAAATCAACAGCGTGGAGCCCTACGTCTGGATGAAAGCGACGCTCAAAGCGATCGCAACCGGTCACCCGCAGTCCCGGATCGACGAGCTGGTCGTTCGGCCGCACCTCGTAATTCTCCGTCGTTGCCGCCTCCATACCCCCCGCCAACGATTTGCAAACACGTTGATCAACAGACTGCAATCCCCACGCCAAACCTTTGCGAATGGGACGCGAACGTCGCTTACGGTTCTTCAGCGTCTGATGCCAGCGCTCGATCTTTCCCTGGGTCTGAGGATGGTACGGAGCGCCGCGCACGTGCTGCATGCCCTTCTGGTCGAGCCACTCGGACAGATCATCCGCCACGTAACTCGAACCATTGTCGCTGAGAAGCCTTGGCCGGTGCGCGACGGCGCCGTCGTCTTGTCCTTGATCTCGTTCGCGGCCTTGATCACCACATAGACCGGGCTGGTGATGAGGTCATGCGCCTTCAGCAGCCGATAGACCGACGCCTCGGATACAAAGTACTTTCGTTCGTCGGTGAACCGCACGGCCAGCTCGCGTGGCGACAGCTCAGGTAACTCCAGCGCCAGGTCGATGATCTAGCCCCGCACATCGTCCGGGATGCGGTTCCAGACCCGGTCTGGTCGAGACCGATGATCGGCCAGAGCGGCGATGCCGCCCTCGCGGTAACGATCATGCTAGCGATAGAATGTGGCGCGCGGGATCCCGAGCTTGTCCAGCGTGCGCTTGGCCGGAGGTGCGATTGCTCGACCAAATGGATGAATCTCGGCCTTCTCTGAGGCGGGATACCTCATGCCTCGTCCTCCCCATCTCCGTTCATACTTTTTTTGAGCAGACGGTTCTCCAGCGTCAGATCGGCGACGGCCTCCTTCAAGGCGCCGGCCTCCCGGCGGAGGTCCTTCACCTCGCCGGAGGTCGCAGCTCGTGCCGTGTCGCCGGCCAGGCGGCGCTTGCCGGCCTCGAGAAACTCCTTGGACCAGCCGTAATAGATCGAGGCGGCAATGCCTTCTCGGCGACAAAGCTCGGAGATGTTCTCCTCGCCGCGCAATCCTTCTAGTACCCGGAATCAGAGCTGAGTGATACGGCGGCCTTTGAAACGGCGTTGACGGACCTTTTTCTTGGTCCAGACGAAGGGCTCGGCTCTGTCGTTGTATGCGTTGACGTAGGCATCGATGTGTTCCTGAAGCTGCTTGAGGCTCGTGAAGGAGGTGCCGCTGAGCGACTGCCCCTGCAAGGGAAAACCATACTTCGACCTGATTGAGCCATGACGCACTTGTCGGCGTGAAATGAAATTGCACGTTGGGGTGGGCCTTGAGCCAGTCCTCGTTCTTTTTATGGGTGTTGAGGTTGTCGAGGATGACGTGAAGCTTGCGGTTCGGAAAAGCCGCGGTGACGCTGTTCATGAAATCGAGAAACTCGACGCGGCGCCGGCGTTTTGAATGGGTCGCGATGATCTTTCCGGTGGCGACTTCGAGCGCCGCAAACAATGTTGTGGTGCCATGCCGCTTGTAATCGTGGCTTTGGCCGGTCAAGGCGCGGCCATTGGGCAACTTCAGATAACCCTGCGCTCGCTCCAAAGCCTGGATCGAGGGCTTCTCGTCCACGCACAGCACAATGGCCTTCGCCGGCGGCGCGACATAGAGGCCGACAACATCGGCGGCTTTGGCCGTAAAGTTCGGGTCGTTGCTCTCGCACCAGGACTTGCGAGCCACCAGGTCAATCTTGTGGCTGCGCAGGAACCGCCAGACATATTGGACATCGACATCGCCCAGCGCCTCGGCCAGCAGGGGGCCGGTCCAGCGCGCAAACCCTTGCGGTGGCGGCTTATCCAGCAGCTTCAGAATCCGCTTGTCGGTCGTCTTCGTATAGATCGGCTGCTTGCCAGGCCGCGGCTTGTCTTGCAGCCCTTCAAGGCCATGGTCGGCATAGCGATGCCGCCAAAGGCTGACAATCCGCGGCTGGACCCCAACTTCCTTGGCGATCGACCGGGTGCTGCGCCCATCCGCCGCCAACAGAACTATCCGCGCCCGCTTCAAATCGCGCTGCAACGTCACCGGTGAGCGACAGCACGCCTCAAGCACCTTGCGATCTTTCCTCGAAAGGTGGACTTCTCTTGCTTCGGGTATCATCCCGACCTTGAATCACGACTCACGTTCCAAGAAAAGTGGGTACTAGTATTCACTCGCGTCCGGCTGGTGACACAATGTCGGCAACCCGACTCTGCGTCTCGTGCTGCGCAGAAGAGACGCATCATCCTATTGTCATTGAAGCTTAACTACACAGAGTCTCTGGTGGCACATCAATTGCTAGTCCAGACTTTGCCCGGGGATCAGTTCCGGTCCACGCGCTGGGGAGAATCAGCTATGACGAACAAGATGCTAGGCCGATCTGCGCAAGCTCGCGTCGCCACCGGAAGACGTCCGGTGGTCGAGATACCGTCCTCATCACAAGATCAACAAGGAGTTGTTCATGCTGACAACCCCGGAGGCGCGGGTTTGCGCACCTCATCACGGCCTATCGCGCACGGCCTGCGGCCGCACACCGCGGTCATGAATTTCATCGAGGGCGCGCGCGCCATTACCGAGAGTGAGCTGCAAGCCAACAACATCACGCAGTATCACGCCACAAATTTTTATCGCGATCAGATCACCAACAGTGGCTACTACGACCAGCTTAAATACATTGTAGAGCCCACAATTGCTGAGTTCAAGAGTCCCGGAAGTCTTGACACCAGCGGCGAGCATGACAATACCGTCGTGCCCGGGCTTCAGCACAAATACGCGCAGACCGGTCTGCTGCTGGTAACGGACCGTTGCGCGTCCTATTGCCGTTACTGCTTTCGCAAACGCATCGTCGGCAAGGACTCCGATGAGATCGCGCCCGATTTCGCCCGGGTCGCGCAGTATATCGCCGGCCATCCTGAGATGACGAACGTGCTGCTATCTGGAGGCGACCCGTTCGTGCTCAGCACCGCTAAGCTCGGCAAGATTCTTGATCATCTGCTACCGATCCCGCACTTGGAGTCAATTCGATTCGGCACAAAAATAGTCGCCTTCGCACCCAGGCGGTTTGAGGATCCCGCACTCCCGGCGTTGTTCCGGCGGATCAGTGAAGCGGGAAAGACCGCAGTGATCGTCGCGCATTTCGACCACATCGGCGAGATCTCGGTCGATGCGGAGCGCAACATTCGCGCGCTACGCGCACAGGGCGTGCAGTTTCTGAATCAGTCCGTGCTTCTGGCGAAAGTCAACGACGATCCCGAAATCTTGGCGGCGACCTTTGCAAAGTGTCACCAAATGGGCGTCCGCCCTTATTATCTTTTTCAAGGCAGGCCGGTGAAAGGCGCATCGCACTTTCAGGTCTCGCTGCGGCGCGGTATAGAGATCGCGCGCGGCATCAACCGACGTCTCAGCGGTATCCAGAAGACGTTCAAATACATCATGTCCCATTACACGGGGAAGATCGAGGTTCTCGACCTTGGTGCCGATGGCCGCGTGTATATGCGATATCATCAAAACAAGATTCCCGAAGAACTCGGAAAGGTCTTTTCCCGGCGGCACGTCGAGGGCGCCTGCTGGTTGGACGATTTGCCCGAAGGCTGAGATCGAAATGCGCGCGATGCTGATGCCCAACTTGGAGCGCGTGGAGCTCGACGGCCCTGCCGCTTCCGTAGGGCAGCGCCACGAGGCTGTGGTGACGGCTTTCCCGAACGCTACCGAAGCCGGGGTGGAAATCCTGCGCGCCGGCGGAAACGCGATCGACGCCGCTGTGGCCGCCGCCTGGGCGCTTTGCGTGTGCGAACCCAGTGCATCGGGTCTGGGCGGGCAGACCGTGTTGCTCGTCCGTTTTGCGGATGATCGAATTCGGATCATCGACGGACATTCCCGTGCGCCCGCAGCCGCTTCGCTCGACACGATCAAAGCGGGCCAGCAGCGGCGCGGGTATCGCTCCTGCACGATTCCATCGACTCCCGCGACGCTGGACTGGGCGCACAGGAAATACGGCGTGCTCAGCCGCGAAACTGTGATGGCGCCAGCGATCCGCATTGCGGAAGAAGGCTATCCGATCACGCCATTGCAGCACCGACAAGCCCGATGGGTGGCCGATGATCTGCGAGCATCGCCGGCCGGTGAGCTGTTTCTCCAAGACGGTCTGCCACCGGAAATCGGCCACATGTTTCGACAACCGGAGCTCGCGGGCACGCTTCGCCGGTTGGCCGATTTCGGCACCGAGGACTTCTATCACGGCGGAATTGCCCGGCAGATCGCAGCCGATATGCGAGCGGCCGGCGGTCTCATCACCGAAGAAGATCTAGCAAGCTGCGGTCCGCCCGCACAGGTGGAGCCGGTTTCGACGTCCTATCGCGGCCATCGGATTCTCAGCATCCCGCCGCCTAGCGGCGGACTGCAACTCTTGTTTGCACTTAACATCATCGCGCAGATATCAGCGACAAACTCGGAGTCATCCGACGATAGCTGGCACGAAGCGATCGCGCTCGCGTCATCCGCCGTCTTTCGCGAGCGGGAGCTCCGCCCGTTGCTGCCCGATGATCTCATTCCGCAATCGCGTCAAGGGCGGTTGAGCGAAGATTACGCGCGGCAAGTCGCAGATAGCATCCTGGCGCCGCAAAGTACCAAAGAGCTCGCGACCGACAGTGCCGAAGAACCGGGCGATACGACCCATCTTTCGGTCTGCGATCGAGATGGCATCATTGTAGTGCTGACACAGTCTATCCAATCGGTGTTCGGCGCCAAGGTGGCACACCGGGATCTGGGTTTCCTCTACAACAATTATCTGTGCACGTGTCCCCGCCTTTCTCACCCCTATGAGCTCGGACCAGGTTGTCGACCGCGCTCGAACATGGCCCCAACGCTGGTGTTACAGGGCGCCACCGGCCGCCCGCTCCTGGCACTGGGCGCCGCCGGCAGTCGACGGATCATTTCGGCAATTCTCCATGTCCTAAGTGGAGTCATCGACTTGGGCTTGGATATCACGGACGCTGTGGCGGCGCCTCGCGTACATGGACTGGTCGGTCGCAAAGTCTGGATCGAGCGGCCGGCAGCCAGCAATGCCCTGTTGGCAAGATTGCGCGCCCGTAACCGCATCCCAATCGTCAAATCACGACTCAATTTTGCGATGGGTTCGGTCAACGCGCTCCAACTCATGACTGACGGAAGCGCGAAAGGCGCTGCCGATCCCCGGCGTGATGGCCTGGTGGAGGTGCTCTCTTGAGTGAAACGTGCAGAAATAAGAATGCCTCGGCGGACGCCGCGCCAAAGACCGATTGGTTGCTCGTGGGCCTCTTTGTCCTGCCGCTCGGCGTAGCGCTCGCCAAACTGCCGATGCTATCGACTTCGTCCATCAGTGCGAGTTTTGTTTCGCTCACAGAGTTACCGGCCCAGTTCCACAAGTCAGCCGAGAGCGTGGTGTTCGTCTCCTTGGGAGCTGTCTTCGTCGTACTCTTTCGCCTCACTCTTGGCGTCAGGGTGCTGGGGCTTCTTCGGCCGATCTTGTTGGCGATGGCTTTCGATACCGTCAGCATCCCGATCAGCCTTGCCTTCCTGCTGTTCGTACTCCTCGTCGTTGTCGCCTTGCGGCCGCTGCTCAAGACAGACCACAGTTACGCGCGAGTGGCTGTGCTGTTGAGCTTGGCGGCAGCGCTGCTGTTTGCGCCTTTGACCGCGGGGGAATGGTGGCATATCGCCTGGCTTCGTGAGATTGCGTTCTTTCCGGTTATCGCCTTGTGTTTGACCTGCGAAAGCTTCGCAAAAGTGCTCGACCAAAATGGAGTCCGTGAAGCGATCTGGCGCGCCTTCACGACGGTGTTGGCCGCCCTCATCATCGTGGCTCTATCGAGTTTGCCAGGCACGTTGGAACTCTTCCTGCGATTCCCGGAACTGCTGTTGGTGCAGGCCGGGTGCATTTTGCTAATCAACAAGTATCTCGATTTCCGCTTGTTGGAAGGAGTGAACCCGCTCGTCGCCTGGCCTTGGGGCGCGGGCACTCCAGGCGAGCCGTCCCTCTCGATCTGCCAAATCCAGGCGAATGAACGTGAAAGCCGGCAACATACAGGGAGCAGCTCATGCGGGTAGCCGTCGTGTGGAACGATGATCATAGGGGCGTGATCAACCACTTCGGTCAACCTTGCCCGGAGAAATACGGCCGCAAGACGGTCGAAAGCGTGGTGGCGGCACTGCAAGAGGGTAACCACGACACGCTGCTGTGCGAAGGTGATAAAGGACTGCTCGCGACGCTTGAGCGGTTCATGCCACCCGATTCGCAAGCCCGCCCTTCAGGGATCGTTTTCAACATGGCGTACGGAATTCAGGGCGAGTGCCGCTACACGCACGTTCCGGCCATGCTCGAGATGGCTGGCGTTCCGTACACCGGCTCCAGCCCGCTCGGGCACGCACTGGCGCTCGACAAGGCCATTACCAAACAGCTCATCCGCGATTGCGGCGTGCCGACGCCGAACTTTCGTGTGATGCGTAGGGGCACCGAGAGTACCGGCGATCTGTGCTTCCCGTTGGTAGTAAAGCCGCGTCATGAATCCACGAGCTTCGGATTGCAGCTCGTATATGAGCCCGCCCAGTTGAGACAGGCCGTAGAAGTGATCGTCACGCAATATGCGCAGGATGCACTCGTAGAAGAATACATCGAAGGGCGGGAGATCTGCGTTGCCCTGCTGGGAAACGGAGAGCTTGAGGCGTTGCCTCTGGTGGAGCAGGACTTCGGCGAGCGCGAGACGCGTCTTATCACTTGGGAAGACAAGATGCACATGGCGGTCGTGGAGCCCCAGAAGATTTGCCCGGCGCAGGTCGGGAGCAATCTCGCGACAATACTGCGGGATATTTCGGTTGCGACCTTCCGCGCCTGCCGCTGCCGGGATTACGCCCGCGTCGACATCCGGATCGACCGCTCCGGGCACCCCTTTGTCCTGGAGATCAACTCGATGGCCGCACTCGGTATCGGCGCGTCTTATGTCCTGGCCGCGAAAGCCGCCGGGTACACCTTCTCGAGTTTGGTCAACGGTATCCTCGACGTCGCCCACGCGCGGTATTTCGGAACTGGCATTTCCCAGGCCGAACAACCGTCAAATCGCGAGCGGATTTATTATGCCGCTGGGTAGTGTGTTGAGAGCTGTCACTTTTTGTCGATCGTATGGTTCGGCGGAGCAACAATAGCGATGTTTGCACAGGCAAATGGAGGGCGGTTTTCCTGCCGGACTCGAAACTGATGATGCAGACGATCGCTGAAGCTGTGCGCTCGGGTTGTTGGTGCCGGCACTTCCGGAGGGATGGGCGGAAACGGCTTGCGTGCGCGAAAGGACCTGGCGGGAAATGCGGCGACATATGCAGACCGCGATAACGACCGGTACCGACTGCCTCGTTATCTTAGCTTTACAGTTGGTGCGCCGGGAGACTGGCAAGGTGCATGGCTCGGATGTTTCAGGAGTCGTCATCTTTCGCAAGACGCTGCGACGAGATCAGCTCCTCAAATTCTTCGCTAGCCGCCCGTGAAGAATTCGGAAGCGATTGATACGTCGCGATGATTTAACCTGAGCAAGTATTCGATTTTGCAAGAAAGCCGGGGGGAGGGTCGGTTTCTTGCGTTTTGGGATACCGGATTTTGGTGGATCGTGATTCCTTTGACGGCAAGATTCGCTGTTGGAGAACGGGCCGTGAGTCAGCCGCGCGACGATCGCCAGGACGACCTATTTCGGGCTTCTCTGGATGCGATCATCAACCTTCGTCATCCGCTGGTGCGGCTTGCGGCGGAGATTGATTGGGATTTTCTGGCGAAGCGCTTCAGCTCGGTGTGTCGCACCGGGCCGGGCCAGCCGCCGCTGCCAACGAGGCTCGTGGCCGGGCTGTTCATCCTCAAACATATGCACAATCTGTCTGACGAAGCGCTGTGCGGGCGGTGCTTGGAATGGATGCCGTCGGCCCAGATGTAGATGTAGCGCTTCGCCGACAGATCGCGCTTCTGCCACGCGGCGTGCTCGTCAATCCGACGTCCTGCAGCCGGCCGATCGCGGATGCCGACAACCCGCCAGCATCGTTGCCGAGCAGCGCCGGCAGCGCCTCGGAGAAGTCGCCGGTCGAGATCCCTTTCAGGTAAAGGATCGGCAGCAGTGTCTCGATCGACTTGGAGTGGCGCATGTTGGCCGCAGCATCGACGGAGAGAACCGGCGCCCAGGTAGCGGCCGCCTCGCGAGCGCGTACACGCGGCCGGCGGACGGCGACCGGACCGATGCCGGCCATCACCTCGCGCTCCGGCAGGTGACCGTGGCGCGCGATGCGCTGGTGGCCGTCCGCGGTCTTCAAATCGGCATGCTGGCCGAGAAAGTCTGCGACTTTGGCCTCGACCGCCTTGGCGAGAAGGCACGTGCCCCGTTGCGCAAGACTTCTGTGAGTTGATCGTCAACGATTCCTGGCTGAATCGGCTGGATGACGTTATCGTTGGACACGGCATATCGCTCCTTCGGTGGAGAAGTGGAGGCGTCAAGCCCCCCCACGGGGTGCCGCCTTTGCGATTCCGCCGTCACCAACTTTCAGCGATAGCTCTCTTGCGCTTCCCGCGCACCGGCCGGTTCAATTCCAGAGGTGGCGCTACCTCACACCGATCTCATCCACCGCGTCCGCCAGCGTCCTCAGAAACGATTGGTGCCAATCATTTTCATCAGACAGCAGCCAAGCCGGTAGGCTGGCTACGTAGCGGCTCAGGGCGATTACGCCCGCAAGCGTAGTAGGCTTGGAGTGGATGAGCACGTCTGCATACTCCTCGAGAGCCAACCCTCTTTCCTCGCTGATCGCGTCGGCGGCATCAAACTCGGGACCTGCGACAAGTTTCGAGGATACCGATGCCGCGGCGGCGTGCTGCGCGGAAAGCTCGCGGTGACGCTCAATCACATCAAAAATCGTATCTAATTCAGTCGCCATGGCGCATTTGCCCCAGGCCACATCAGATCGGCACCAACCAATCTTGGTAGGTGCTTCCAGTCGTTCTCAGCGATACTGTCTGGTAGCGCCCTTGGAATTGAGCCTCTCGGGGAGGTGGTCGGTCTCGCTAATCCAAGGGCGAAGGCTGGCCACCGAAGTTTGCAGCGCGTGGTGGGGACAGCGCTTCCGGAGCCGTGAGCGCCGAGTCACCGCCGCCAACTTCACTGGCAGCGTGGGCGCGGCAGGAACAGCGGCGGGTTTTCACTCTCCACGGCGTCGAGTCATGTCCGCGTGCCTCCAAGTCCGCGTGTGCGCCGCAGAGTGGAGCAACCATGATGCCCACATTTATTGCCTCGTACGATCTAAAAGAGGCTAGGCCAGACCCGCACGAACACTTTCTTACAAATGCGATCGAGTACGGCTGGTTTCCCTGGATTCTGGACCATGACGACACTCTATTTACTCTTCCGAACACCACCTTGGAGGGTTCGTTTGTCGACCAAACGCAAGCGGTCGCAGCACTCAACGCAGCAAGGATAGAGACGGAAAAAGAGCTTGGGATCACGGTCATGATGGAAAAATGGATCGTTTCCCTCGGATGCGTTTTCGTTCTGCGAGGATCGCCTCGGCCCTGCCGAAGTAGGCATCGGCTGCTGTGAGGTTGTCGATGCTCTCATGATAACGGACGTGATTGTAGTGTTCGACGAAGGCCCGTACCTGACGTTCGAGATCACCGGGCAGGTAGTAGTTGTCGAGCAGGATGCGGTTCTTCAGCGTCTGATGCCAGCGCTCGATCTTTCCGCTCGATCTTTCCCTGGGTCATGGTACGGAGCGCCGCGCACATGCTGCATGCCCTTCTGGTCGAGCCACTTGGCCAGATCGTCCGCCACGTAACTCGAACCATTGTCGCTGAGAAGCCTTGGCCGGTGCGCGACGGCGATGTGGTCAAGGCCGGATACAGCGAGTGCCTGGTCGAGGGTGGCTGTGACGTCGGAAGCGCACATGGTGGGACCAAGCCTCCAGGCCACGATGTAGCGCGAGAAGTCGTCAAGCACGGTCGAGAGATAGTACCACCCCCATCCGGTGATCTTGAGGTAGGTGAAGTCGGTCTGCCAGAGCTGACTGACGGCCGTCGTCTTGTCCTTGAACTCGTTCGCGGCCTTGATCACCACATAGGCCGGGCTGGTGATGAGGTCATGCGCCAGAGCTGGCCCCGGTTGTTTGGACAGCGCCCCGCTGGATTTAAGTGGATTCCTGCCGGGTTATGCTGAACGCGAGGCTTTACGGTTTTGTCGTTGCGTCGGGAGGGCGTAGCCCGACCAGAGCGACGACAAAATCGTCGGCGACGGTCATGCGGCCATCACCATAGCTTGCGTGCCGAAGTAAGCCTCGTCGGGCGTGCGCCCGTCAAGGCTCGAGTGAGGGCGTCCCTGATTGTAGAAGGCCAGATACTTGGCAATTGACGCTAGCGCCTCGGACACGCTGTCGTAGGCGCGGAGATAAACTTCTTCGTATTTGACCGTGCGCCAGAGCCGCTCGACAAACACGTTGTCGCGCCAGGCGCCCTTGCCGTCCATGCTGATGGCGATCTTCGCGTCCAGCTGCGGATTTCACGGATCGTGAGCATCGATTTCGCGCGATCGTGAGCACTGAATTCAGACGATCGTGAGCAGCCCGCTACGGCCGATGGGAGATAGAGTCAGTGTTCTGGTTGGCCGTCAAGGGTGATGGTTTTGGCGCTGCGTTTTCGCATGCTTTCTCCGGTGAGCTGGAGGCGGTGGGCGTTGTGGACGAGGCGATCGAGAATGGCGTCGGCGACCGTGGGGTCCCCAATGGCTCCATGCCAGGTGTCCACGGGGAGCTGACTTGTGACGATGGTGGATGCGCGGCCATGTCGGTCCTCGAGGATTTCGAGCAGATCGCGGCGTTCCGCGGCGGTGAGCACCGATAGTCCCCAATCATCCAAAATCAGAAGCTGAGCGCGGCCGAGGCTTTTGAGGAGCCGGGCGTAACGTCCGTCTCCGCGCGCGAGCGCGAGCGCCTCGAACAGCCTTGGAACGCGATGATAGAGGACTGATCGGTTGTCGCGGCAGGCCTTGTGGCCGAGCGCGCAGGCTAACCAACTTTTGCCCAGGCCGGTTGCCCCGGTGACGAGCAAATTCTCGTGGCGATCGATCCAGCGACCTTCGACGAGTTTGGCGAAAACGGCGCGGTCGATGCCCCGCGGGGTGCGCAGATCGACGTCCTCGACGCAAGCAGTCTGGCGCAGTGCGGCGATCTTGAGGCGCGTGGTGAGCCGCCTGGTGTCGCGTTCGGCGGCTTCGCGGTCGACCAACAGGCCGATGCGATCTTCGAACGGCAGGGCTTCGAGATCGGGCGATCGGCGCTGCTCCTCGAAGGCCTTGGCCATTCCGGTCAGGCCAAGCTCGATCAGCCGTTCGTGGGTTGGGTGGTTAAGCATGCCGGGTCTCTCCTTGCTTCAGTGGAAGTAGTCGCGTCCGCGGATGTTGCCGTGGCGCAGGGGCTGGTGCTCGAAAGATTCGTCGAAGAACGTGCGATCGAGGCCGTTCTGGAGGATCGATCTAATCGAGGCGACGGAGCGCGCCTTGATGAGGATGCCCCTCCGGCAGGCTGCGTCGAGGCGTTCGGCGCCGTAGCTTTTGACGAGCGCCAGAATGCCAAGGCAGGTTCGAAAGCCTTGTTCTGGATGGGGCCGGGCGTCGATCACGGCCTGGAAAAACGCTGCTGTCGAAGGACCGATCCGCTCGCCGGCGGCGATCACCGCGGCGGGGGTCCATTCGCCGTAGCGGCGATGGGCGCTGGGCATGTGGTCGGCGATGGTGGTGTGTCCGCGTCGGTTGGGCGCGCGGGCATGGCTGGCGATCCGCTGGCCCTTGTGGAAGATCTCGACCGTCCGATCGTCGATACGGGCATCGACCAGCTCGCCAATCAGACGATACGGCGCGGAGTACCAATGGCCGTCGACCTCGACATGATAATCGGGAGCGAGGCGGCAGCGCTTCCAGCGTGCGAAGGCATAAGGCTGATCTGGCAGCGGGGTTAGCTTGGGTTTGTCGAGTTCGGCAAACAGTTCGGCGCGGCTTGAGCCGAAGCCACGCATTTGACGAGCATTGAGTTCGTCGACGAGTGTCTTGATGGCGGCGTTGAGCTCGGCCCGGGAAAAGAAGCGCTGATTGCGCAGCCGGGCCAGAATCCAGCGCTGGGCGATTTGCACCGCGACCTCGACCTTCGCCTTGTCTTTTGGGCGCCGCGGCCGTGCGGCGAGAATGGCCGTGCCGTAATGGCTCGCCATCTCGGCATAAGTGCGATTGAGGCCGGGATCGTAGCGGTCGGGGTTGCTGACGGCGGCTTTGAGGTTGTCGCAGACCACGAACGTCGGCGCACCGCTCAAAAACGTGAACAAGTTGACGTGGGCCCGGATCCAGTCGGCCAAGCTCTCGCTGGGGCAGGCCTCGGCGTAGGTGTAGTTCGAAGCGCCCATCGCCGCGACGAACAGCTTCATCGGCTGCACTTCCCCGGTCAGGGGATCGACGATGTCGATGGTGTCGCCGGCGAAATCCACGAACACCTTCTCGCCGCCCAGATGAATCTGCCGCATCGAAGGTCGGACCCGCCCCTTCCAGGCCTCGTAGGTAGTGCAGAACCACGTGTACCCGAAACCGTCGGGATTAACGGCGCGATACTCCTCCCAGAGCAGGCGACGGGTTACGTTGCGCCGGCGGAGCTCCTTATCGATGTAGCTCCAGTCGGGCACCGGCCGCTGCGGGCTCTGAGACGCTGGTCGTGGGGCTGGGAAAAGCAAAAGCTCCAGGTCTTCATCGGTCATTCCCTCCGGAAGCGGCCAGCTCAACCCAGCAGAGCGGGCGCGGCTCAGGTAGCTGTGCACAACGCCGTTGCTGACGCCCACGCTCCGCGCGATGGCCCGCTCTGGCAGGCCTTGAAAATGTTCTAACCGAAGGACTTCCTTGATCCGGCGCATCGACAATCTCTGGGTAGGCATTGGGCTTCCTCGTTAACCACGAGGTCATCCCTAAGCCGGTTGAGTTGTCGGCCGAAGCGCTGCAAGGCTCCGAAAGCCTTGCTCACGATCCCGCGAAATCGTTGCTCACGATCGTCTGAAATCTCTGCTCACGATCCCCTGAAATCCGCGCTCACGATCCCGCGAAACGCGCACGTCCAGCAGCACATCGGTGAACTCGAGGCTGGTGAACTGGCTGCCCTGATCCGTGTTGAAAATCTCGGGCCTGCCGTGCTTCGCCAGCGCCTCCTGGACCGCTTCGACGCAGAAGGCCGCCTCCATTGTGATCGAGACGCGATGGGCCAGGACCCGTCGGCTGAACACATCGACGACCGCCGCGAGATAGACGAAGCCACCCGCATCGGAATGTAGGTGATGTCCATTGCCCACGCATGGTCGGGCCGCTCGATCTTCAATCCGCGCAACAGGTACGGGTAGATCTTGTGACCCGGAGCCGGCTTGCTCGTGTTCGGGCGACGATAG
>NZ_JADYVV010000115.1:0-13751 GCF_020194035.1 Bradyrhizobium sp. BRP56 | reverse complement strand
CGGACCGAGCTGCCATTGGCCGATAGGCAGGCAATCTCGCATCGGTCGTCCAGAGAGAGCTGCTTGTAAGTCCGCCCCATGGCAACACCTCCTCAAGGAAGTGTTGCACTTCGTTTGTGAACTCAGGGGACCCATACTCCGCGGCGGTTGTGGCGGAGGGGACTCGTCGTTGCAGCACTGCTCAACAATGACCATCGGTGGTTATGGGTCTCAGCCTTCGCAGGGACGACACCGAATATGTGGCGTCGTCTGTGACACACTTCCGCGTTCTCGCGACATGATTTGTCCGAGCTTGGTCTTTCGTTCCGCCCTCAGAGGGCGCGGGGAAGGCCGGGTGCCGATCGCACCCATGGGCCCCGAGCAATGGGTAGAAAGAGGAAGCCTGCAGGGCGTGCTCACCTCACGCTCGCCATATTCCGACCGATGCGATCCCTGACCGTCTGCGCGATCGCCGCCGGCGCTTCGTCGGGAATCGCGAAACACGAGCTCGCGTTGATCTCGCAGAGCACGTAGGTGTCGGCGCCATCAGCATCGCGTGGGCCGTAGAGGAAATCGGCATCCCAGATCACCGGCAGCGACGCTTCATCGATCGTGAGCGCCGCCATCAACTGCGGGATCCATTCGTCCTCCATCAAGCTTCGCAGCGCCTGGAATTGTGGCGCATCGGGGCCATGCATGATGCGCGGTCCGGGTTGGGCTTCCGGAGAATCCGGGCCTTGCGGGGGCGGCGGGATCAGGGCCTTGATCAATTGGTGCCCGAAGCCCGCGACCTTCGCTCCGCTGACATAGCAACGGATCATGCCCTCGGGCAGACGCGGCTGGAATGCCTGATCGATGATGCAGCCGCCCCAGCCGAAATACGGCTCGCAGCGCGCCATGAAGTCGGCCAGCGGCATCTCCTCCGGCTGGCTGGCGCGCAGCGCATGCAGCACGCGAATCGTCGCGTCGGTCTTCGCCACGGCTTCCACCTTCCAGACCCCCTGCCCGCCATTGCCGCGGTTCTGCTTGAGCACGCGCGGACCACCCGCGCGCAAGCGCGCGGGAAATTCGGCGCAGAACGCATCGACCGTGGCGTATCGATGGGTGTCGGCGCCCCAGCCCAGGTGTCGCGTCCGGTACAGCACGTCCTTGACGCCCATCTTGAGGATAACGTCGGGATGCGCGCTGACCCACGGTCGCTCCGCCGCGACCTCGCGCAGCAGCGGATCGAGGGCGGCGCGCGTCTTGCCCTGATGGATCGGATCGACCCAGACCAGAACGCCGTCCATCGTCAGCAATTGGTCGCGGACGGCATCGGCGAATGTCTCGTCATAGACGACGGGAACGGCCTCGATGCCCGAAGCGGCAAGCGCTTCGAAGACGCGGACGAAACGGCTGTTCTGCGCCGTCGCCTCCTGGCGCGACGCGGCGTCGCCGCGCGACAGGATGGCGATTTTGCAACGACGATTTTCGGAACGAAGACGTGTGTGTGGTTCGGTATCCATGTGAAAGCTCCACGACGGTGAATGTCGCGCAGAGCTTGGACCGAGGTCTCACGGGGAGTCTGCCTTGTCCCCTTGAGGCAAATCTAGACCACCGCGCGCAGGTTTCAAGATGGAAGTGGGACGAAGCGGATCAGGCCGCGATCCCGGATCAGGCCGTGATCCCGTGCAGCCCGAGCCAGCCCGTGTAGAGGCCGACGAGCACGATCAGCGCGGCCGACACGTAGGGGGCGCGATGGGCAAAGCGGCTGAAACCGGCCCAATGACGCTCGACATGACGCAGGCTCAGCGCGGCCGCAACGCCGGCGGAGACCATGGTAAGCGCAAGCCCGATGCCGAAACAAAGCACCAGCACGAAGCCGAGGCTGAACTGCTTGAGCTGGAGACAGAGCAGCAACACGGTGATCGCCGCCGGACACGGAATCAGCCCGCCGGTCAGGCCGAACAGGATGATCTGCCATGTCGTGACGGTGCGTCCGGCAAAGCGCTTGCGGATGTCGGCGGCGTGCGCGCGCGCATGCGCGTCGTCCTCGTCGCCGAGATCCATATGCGCATGGTCATGCTCCTCGAACAGGATTTCCGCCACGTCCGCGCGGACTGAGACGCGCGCCTTGAAGGCATGCGGCTCCGGAATTTCGTCGATGCTTTCCAGATAACCACCCCTGTCGGCGAAGCGAAAGCGTTGCTCGCTGCCGTCGGGACGGATCGTCACGACATCAACGTCGCCGGCCGCCGGCAGCGCTCCAGCCTCGCTGCGCAACCGCCAGCGCGGCGGCACGCCGTCCTCGAAGACCTCGAGCGACAGCAATTGTCCGGCCAGGACCAGCTGGCGCGTTTCGTCGTGATGATGGTGGTGATCGTGTTCGGCAGTCTGCTCGCGCCAGGTGCGCCAGGCCATCCAGGCCGCGATCGCGATGATGATCACCGCCGACGCCAGTTGCAGCCAGGCTTCGCTGCGTTCTCCGGACCATTGCTGGCCGAAATGAAGCCCCGCGAGTGCGACCAGCCAGACGATGGCGGTGTGCGAGATCGTCGCCGCCAGGCCGAGCAGCACCGCCTGCACCACCGTGCCGCGGATCGCGATGATGAAGGCCGCCATTATCGTCTTGGAGTGGCCGGGCTCGAGCCCGTGCAGTGCGCCGAGCAGGATCGCGCTGGGTACGAACAGCCACGCATGCGCGCTGCTCTGCTGGAGCAGCTGAGACAGGTCGGTCATGACACTCACTTCAAATAGGTACGAACGACGTCGATCAGGTCGGCGGCGCCCTGCGCCTTCTCGGGATCCTTTTCCCGGGCAGGATCCACGACATGGTGGCGGATGTGATCCTCGAGCAATTCCGCAGTCAGCCCGTTGATGGCACCGCGAACCGAGGCCACCAGCATCAGCACGTCGGCACAACCAATCTCGGACTCCAGTGCGCGCTCGACGGCCTCCAGCTGGCCCTTGATGCGGCGAACCCGGCCGACGAGCTTGGACTTGTGCTTGATGGTATGCGACATGATTGTAATATAGGGGGGTACCCTATATTGGTCAACCATGCTGTCGGCCAGCCGGCGCGCGCATCGAGACATGGCGGCGGGATGTCAGCGGCGGGCGTCAGCCCATGCTGCCAGGCATGAAGCAGCGCGCCTTCGGATGACCGTCTATGTAATAGGGCCACACGATGGGTCGGCCGGATAGGTTCGGCCCGGGCACGACGGCTTCGTTCGGAACGTCAACCCACTCGCCATCGATGCGCACCCGATAATGGCCGTTCCTGGTTTCCCAGTCGACGTCGTCGATGTGCTGCGCATCCGTGCCATCGCAGCAGGGACCCTTGCTGCTATGCAGGCCCTCGTACCAACCATTCAAGTCGGGGTGCTGGTGATCGTGGGCGAGAGCGCCGCCGGTTGTTGTGATGAGCAGCATAACGACAAGAGCAACAGGCGTCGCATGCCAATAATGACTGTCCATCAATCGGCATTGCTCCAATGAATGCAGGCGGGAGCGCGACACGTTCGCGGTGTCGGCATCTACCTGAGTTGGTCCCTGCCACCGCGCAACTCGGTAGCGAATTGTATGTTCCTATTCGCAACTCGCCAGAGATGGAGATGCGGTCCATCGGACGGAGCCCACGGACGTTCGTTCCATGATGCGCGATGAAGTTTTCGTGACTGTCGATCGGCGATTGCTGCGGGATTTGGCAAAGTCAGGTTGACAGCCCGGAGATCAGGGTTTTTGATGTGGCTACGGGGATGTGCGATCTCCCCGCGAGGCGACATGCCCAAGAATCGCGTCCTGTCACCAAGGGCGCACCATGTCGTCATACACATCGATCTCATCAGAAAAATTGTCCCGTCTCATCGGTACGGCGAAGGCGCCGACGCTCGTCGACGTTCGTCTCGATGAAGATTTCGCTGCCGATCCGCGCCTGATTCCGGGCGCGGTCCGCTATTCCCATCTCGACGTCCAGGACTGGGCTTCCCGTTTCACCGGGCAGTCCGTGGTCGTGGTCTGCCAGAAGGGACAGAAGCTTTCCGAGGGCACCGCCGCATGGCTGCGCTGCAGCAACATCGCGGCCGAGATTCTCGAGGGCGGCCACCTCGGCTGGCGGGAAGCGGAGCTACCGACCGTTCCCGCCGACAAGATTCCGAAACGCGACGGGCGGGGCCGCACCGTCTGGGTGACGCGATCGCGGCCGAAGATCGACCGCATCGCCTGTCCATGGCTGATCCGCCGCTTCGTCGATCCCGCGGCCGTGTTCCTGTTCGTCACATCGGCGGAGGTCGAGGCGGTCGCCGAACGGTTCGACGCCACGCCGTTCGACATCGAGAACGTGTTCTGGAGCCATCGCGGTGAGCTCTGCACCTTCGACGTGATGGTCAAGGAATTCGGCCTCGCGACGCCGGCGCTGGAGCGGCTCGCGACGATGGTGCGGGCGGCCGATACCGCGCGGCTCGAGCTTTCGCCGGAGGCGCCCGGGCTGCTCGCCGCCTCGCTCGGCCTGTCGCGCATGTTCGACGACGACCTCGAACAGTTGAGCGCCGGGCTGCTGCTCTACGACGCCTTCTACCGATGGTGCCGCGACGCGACCAAGGAGACGCACAACTGGCCGACGAGCAAGGTCAAGCCATGACCGACGTCGCAACGACAGCGAAGGCGCGCGGGCATGAGCCCGCGCACGGCATCTCCTTCAACGAGGCGCTGCTGGTCTGGATACGCGTCGCCATCCTGAGCTTTGGCGGACCGGCCGGCCAGATCGCGGTGATGCATCGCATCCTGGTCGAGGAGAAGAACTGGATATCGGAGGGGCGTTTCCTGCACGCCCTCAATTACTGCATGCTGCTGCCGGGGCCGGAGGCGCAGCAGCTGGCGACCTATATCGGCTGGCTGCTGCATCGGACGCTCGGCGGCATCGTGGCGGGCGGGTTGTTCATCCTGCCCGGCATCTTCGCCATCATGGGCCTCAGCTATATCTACGCGGCGTATGGCAATGTCGGGTTTGTCGAGGCGCTCTTCTTCGGCCTGAAGGCCGCGGTGCTCGCCATCGTCATCCAGGCCGTGGTGCGGGTCGGCAAGCGTGCGCTGCGCAACCGGGTGATGATCGCTCTCGCGGCGATTGCCTTTGTCGCGATCTTCTTCTTCGCCGTGCCGTTTCCGCTGATCGTCGGAATGGCCGCCGTCACAGGGCTGGTCGGCGCACGCCTCGGCCGGAGCGAATTTGCGGCGATCGAGCATGGCGGCAAGAATTCCGCCGTGATCGACAGCATGCTCGGTGAAGCGGTGCCGGATCATGTCCGCCCCAACGCATCGCGCACCTTGCGGGTCGGCTCCATCTGGCTCGCGCTCTGGCTGGTGCCGGTGTTCGCCCTGCTCATTGCCCTGGGACCCAGCGACGTGTTCACCCAGATCGCGATCTTCTTCAGCAAGATGGCGATGGTGACGTTCGGCGGCGCCTACGCCGTGCTCGCCTATGTCGCGCAACAGGCCGCCGATTATTATCACTGGGTCAGCCCGCGCGAGATGCTGGACGGGCTCGGCATGGCCGAGACTACGCCAGGACCGCTGATCATGGTGGTGCAGTTCGTGGGCTTCATGGCCGCGTTCCGCGAGGCAAGCGGGCTGTCGCCGATGTTGGCCGCCACCCTCGGCGGCTTGCTCGCGACCTGGGTGACGTTCACGCCGTGCTTCCTGTGGATCTTCGTCGGGGCGCCCTACATCGAGGCGCTGCGCGGCAACAAGGCGCTGGCGGGCGCGCTTTCGGCGATCACCGCCGCCGTGGTCGGCGTGATCCTCAATCTGTCGATCTGGTTCGCGCTGCACACGCTGTTTCGGCAAACATTCCCGGTGCACGGGCTAGGCCTGTCGTTCGACGCGCCGGTGCCTGCTAGCGTCGACTGGCCGGCGCTGGCGCTGTCGATCGCCGCCGCGATCGCGATCTTCCGCTTCAATGCGGGGATGCTCAGCGTCCTCGCCGCCTCCTGCATCACGGGCGTACTGCTGCGCCTTGTCGGCATCATCTGAGCGGAGCGGCGGGCAGCTTGAGAACCTGGGGCAGCACAACACAACCAGGAGAACAACCATGCAGACACGACGACTCTCCCGTTTGATTCTCGCCCTGACGATCGCGGGCGCGGTCATGCCGGCCCATGCCCTGACGCAGGACGAACTCGTCGCAAAACTTCGCGCCGCCGGCTACGCCGAGATCAGCGAGGTCAAGTCGACGGCCGAAGGCACGACGGCGAAGGCGATGAAGAACGGCAAGCCGGTGCGGCTCGTGATCGACAGCAGCGGCCAGGTCAAGGAGCGGGACTGAGCTCCCGCGCGCGCGAAAGCCGTCAACCGATCGATGGAGTGATAATCATGATGAGAGCAATTGTGGCCCTGTGCATGGCAGTGCTGGGGCCGGGCGCAACCCTGGCAGCGCCGGCCGCCCTCGATGAGCGGCAGGACGCGGCCGTTACAATGCAAGCGGCGATGGTCCACCCGCAAGCGAGCGAGACGCTGCGCGGCGTCGTCGATCGCGTCGATGAACGCAACGACACGCTGCTCATCCGGTTATCTCCGGACCGGACCGAACCGTTCAAGGTCCAGGACGGCCTGATCTTCAATGCCGTCCGCTTCGGCGATCCCGTCGAAATCGCGGTGCAGAACATCGCCGGGTTCCGCACCATTGTCGGGCTCTCGAAGCAATAGAGCCACGATCCGAAGCATCGAAAGAGGTTCAAGGGAGCAATCCAATGCGACATACGATTTCGGCGCTGATCGGCGTCGGTGCCTGCCTCTTCGCCACCGGCGGGAGCGCGCAAAAGATCGACTGGCAGGTATTCGCCGAGCCGTTCGTCTCGTCGGCACATGCGCAGGCGATCGACTGGCAGAAGGTCGACGACACGCTGGGCAGAAAACCCGCCGTCACCGGTGACGTGCATCGCTACGGCTTTCCGCGGAGCGATCTTGCGGTGACGCTCGACGGCGTCACCATCAAGCCGGCGCTGGCGCTCGGCGGCTGGGTCGCCTTCAAGCCCATGCACGACGGCGTCATGGCGATGGGCGACCTGGTGCTGCTCGAATCCGAGATCAACCCTGTGATGCTGAAGATGATCGGAAACGGCCTGCAGATCACGGCCGTGCACAACCATTTGCTCGGCGCGAGCCCGGCCACGTTCTACATGCACGTCGCCGGCCACGGCGACCCGGTCAAGATCGCCGCCGCGATCCGGGATGGCCTCGCCGAAAGCAAGACGCCGCTCACGGCTGCGGCGCCGGCCGCCGCGCCGCCGGCCATCGATCTCGATACTGCGCAGCTCGATCAGATCATCGGCGTCAAGGGCCAGGACAATGGCGGCGTCTATCAGTTCAACGTGCCCCGCCGCGATCCGATCACCGAACAGGGCATGGCGTTAAGCCCGGTTGGCCCGATGGGCGTCGCCATCGGCATCAACTTCCTGCCGACCGGCGGCGGCAAGGCGGCGATCACCGGCGATTTCGTGCTGACAAATGACGAGGTCAACCCCGTCATCATGGCGCTGCGGACGCACGGCATCGACGTCACCGCGCTGCACAGCCACATGCTGAACGAACAGCCGCGCCTGTTCTTCATGCATTTCTGGGCCAATGACGACGCCGTCAAGCTCGCCAAGGGCTTGCGTGCCGCGCTCGATAAGACGGCTACGACAAAAGGCTGACACTGGTCTCGGAGGGATCAACGATGCGAAGCCTCACGGTCATGTCCATGGTTGTCGTCGGAGTTCTTGTGGGCATGGACGCTGCGATCGGCCAGACCAGCTGTCAGGTCTGCGCTGATCAGCAAAAGGCGTGCATGAAGAACTATGCCGGGCCGACCTGCAAGTCCGAGTATCAGATGTGCAAGAAAGCCTGCAAGAAATGACAGGGCGCCCTTGCAACCGGCGCGTGTGTGCTAACCGGGCTGAAGTGAGATGCTGACGATGCGCACGCTGCTCAGGAGTGCCCACGTGATGCTGCGCATTGCCGCCACGGTGCTTGCGATCGCGCTGACATCGGCTCGGCCGGCGCCGGCGGACGATGGCAAGATCGTTGTCTTTGTCTGCCTGCACGGCGTGGTGAACAGCCAGATGGCGGCGGCCTATTTCAACAAGGCTGCCCAGGAGCGCGGATTGCGGTTCAGGGCGGTCTCACGCGGCATCGACCTTTATCGGTCGGTGCCGGTCAGGGTGCAGGATGGCCTTGCACTCGACGGTCTGGAGGCGGCCAACACGCCGCAACAGCTGACCATCGACGACATGGCCGCGGCAGACCAGGTGGTGGCGTTCGATCAGCTCCCCGCCGACCGGCGCAGACGGGCCGACGTGACCTACTGGTCCGGCATTCCCTTGGGTATCGATGATTATGGGTCGGCCCGGGATCAGATCGTCCGGCGCATCGACGCCCTTATTCCGACGCTGGCAGCGGCAACTGAACCGGCAGGAGACAAGACGCCCCTTCAGCTCGAAACGAAGATCCTGCTCGGCGATATCCGCGGTCGGATTGATCACCTGGCGGTCGACCTGAAGCGGCAGCGACTGTTCGTGGCCGAGCTCGGCAATGACAGCGTCGGCGTCGTCGATCTGGCTGCGCGCAGTTTGCTTCGAACCCTTACCGGATTGAGCGAACCCCAAGGCGTCGGCTATGAGCCGTCGACCGACACCCTCTACGTCGCCAACGCCCGCGACGGATCGGTGCAGCTATACGAAGCCGGCGAGTACAAGGCGACCGGGCGAATCGAACTCGGCAGCGACGCCGACAATATCCGGGTCGACGCGGCGGCCAAGCGCGTCATCGTCGGCTATGGCGATGGTGGCCTGGCAGTCGTCGACCCATCCACCCGGACAAAGGTTCGGAGCCTGCTCCTTAAGGCACATCCGGAAAGCTTCCAGCTTCAGCCCGACAGTGGGCGCATCTTTGTCAATCTGCCTGACGCGCGAACCGTCGCGGTGGTGGACGTTGCTTCCGGGAAACAACTCGCCAGCTGGCCGCTGGACAAGGGCGGCAATTTCGCGATGGCCATCGATCACGAACGAAGTCGCGTTCTCCTGGTGTATCGCAGCCCAGCCGAGCTTGCAGCCTTTTCGACCGACGGCAAGGCGATTGCAGCCACCGGCACTTGCGGCGATGCCGACGACCTCTTTGTAGATGCAAAGCGCGGACGCATTTATGTGAGCTGCGGCGGTGGATACGTCGATGTGTTTGAGATTGATGGAGCGGCCTATCGACTGATCGCGCGCCTGCCGACGGCGACGGGCGCACGAACATCGCTCTTTGTGCCGGAGCTGGACCGTCTGTTTGTTGCGGTCCGCGCGGGGGCTGCCGGACCGGCGGCAATCTGGGTGTTCAAGCCAATGCCTTGAGATCGACTTTGTGGGGAGACGGCGCATGGGGAAACGCAGCCGGGGCTTTCGCAGCTGTTCGAGATGCCTTGCGCCTCGCTTCATGGTCGCTCTTGGACTGATCGCCTGGTCTGACCCCGCCTCGGCCTATCGCCCCTTCGATGGCACAGATGCCGCCGTTGCCAAGGAGGGGGAGATGGAGGTCGAGCTGCAGCCGGCCGGACGTTTGCGTGATGAGAGCGGAACAAGCCTGATCGCGCCGGCCTGGGTTCTCAACTACGGTCTGAGCGAGAGTTGGGAAGCCGTGTTCGAAGGCCAGGGACAAACGTCGCTCTCTCCGCCCGGACCGACCAGCCTGACTGCAGCCGGAGCGTTTCTCAAGCACGTGGTCGTACCCGGTAGCCTGCAGGACAAGGCCGGTCCGAGCATTGCGACCGAATTTGGCGTCCTTCTTCCTGACAGTACCGGCAATTCGGGCGTTGGCGTAAGCTTGGCCGGCATTGTCTCGCAGCGCTGGGATTGGGGCACCATTCACTTGAATGCCGAGACTGTCATCACCCGCGACCATCATGGCGACGTGTTCGTGGGTGCTATTGTCGAAGGACCGATGACCTGGACGGTGCGCCCCGTCGCCGAGATATTCTACGAGAACGAGTTTGGGAAAGAGGATACGTTCTCGGGGTTGGTCGGGCTGATCTATCGTGTGCGCGACGACCTCAGCTTCGACATCGCGGTCCGGCACGCGCTCACCGGTGGCCATCCGGTAAACGAGATACGTGCGGGATTGACTATCGGCTTTCCGCTTTCCTTCTTCGAAGGTCACGCCGCGCACCAAGCCTCGCCAATTCCGTCTCGATAGCTACTGGCGGTCCCGGTTCTCTGGATGGGCTCGCCAGTCTCGACCGACAGTCTGATGGCCGTCGTCTGGTATTGCCTGGCCGGCGTGGTCCCTCGCGCCGCCTTGAGCCTTCCAGTCACGCCCGATCTTAACGTCCTCGGCGCGACTGCGATCCTGCTCGCGGGTTTGCTCCGACTGCTGAGGCGGCTGGGCCTGTTGGACAGGCGTGGACTGTGCTTTTGCATCGCTTCCGGCGAATGCGAAGGTCATTGCGACCGCGGAGATGAACGCAACCGATATAGAATTCTTCATGGTGTTGTCCCTTCCTCTTGCTCTGCACTAACGCTCCGTCATCGCCTTTGTTCGGAAACAAACGGGCTTCTGGCCGCACGTGGTGGTCGGAACCGGGCGCTCTGCACGCGAACAGTGACAGTCAATATTTCGGCCGGTGCGAAGTAGCCCATTCGCGCGCGTGTTCGATCGGCACCCGCTGCACGGCGGCGCGAACCTTTTGCGTTGCGGGCAGATTGTCCATGCGTTCCCGCCAGCGGCAGAATGCCGGGAATTTCGGATACATCGACTGCCCTTCGGCGGTGAGGCTGAAGGCGAACGTGCTCGGCAGCAGATAGAAATCCGCAATCGAGAGCTCGCCCCCAAGCAAAAAATCCTTGCCGTGCGCAAGCTGGCGCTCGGCCACCGCAAGCCCGGTCTCGACCTTGGGCAGCGCATGTGCCACGACCTTCTCGTCGGGGGCAATGCCGAGCTCCGGGAAAACCAGACGCTCATGCGCCACGTGATAGATCATGTAGGGGTAGTAATAGTTGTTAACAGCGCTGATCCACTGGTTCATACGCGCCCGCGCCTTGATGTCTTTCGGCGTCAGCGACACGCCGTCAAAGGCTTCGTCGACATAGGCGGCAATCGCACTCGTCTCGTAGACGGTGAGATCGCCGTGTTTCAGAATTGGAACACGGTTGAACGGGTGCAGCGCCAAGTGATCGGGCTTGCCCATGAACGGTTCGAGGTCGTGGAATTGGTAAGCTACGTCCTTGTGCGTCAGGATCAAGCGGACGATGTTGACAAAGCTGCTGCGTGGGAAACCGTAGACGATCGGATCGGACATCCGTTTTCTCCTTTCTGATTTGGTTTCAGCGCCAGAACGGCTTGGAGGCCTCGCGCAGCGCCTGCTCGCGCGTCAGGCCGAGATCGCGAAGCAGATGCGGGTCGTCGGCGATCGCGCGTAGCGCCATGCGCTGAAACGGCCGGTCAAGCAAGCTCCACCATCCGGGGCGCGGAGCGCCTGGCGGCGTTCCTGAGCTGAATTGATGAAGTGGTGTGGCCGGGTCGGCGGCGGGCATCGGCGGGATCGACCGAGTATCGGTAAAAAGGACGGACACGACAGGCTCCAAATTGCTTGAAATGCTTCACTGGAGCTGTTCAATAATCGTGCGGGGCGGTTTCCCGCAAAGCATCGTTTCTCGTGCCTGCCCTAATTTTTCTCATGAAGTCGTGCGATGCGCCCACGCCTGCCGCCACTCAATGCCCTGAAGGCCTTCGAGGCCGCCGCGCGCCACGAGAGTTTTACGCGCGCGGCCGAAGAGCTTTGTGTCACGCAGGGTGCCGTCAGCCATCAGGTGAAAGCACTGGAAGCGGAGCTCGCAATAAAGCTCTTCAACCGCGAGCGCCAGCGCCTGATCATCACCGAGGCCGGGCGCGATTATCTCGCGGTCGTGCGCGACGCGCTCGACCGCATCGCCATCGGCACCGAGCGGCTATTGCAGCGGCAGAATACCGGCGTGCTGACCGTATCGACGTCACCGGACTTTGCCGCGAAATGGCTGGTGCACCGGCTCGGCCACTTTGTTGAGGCGCATAGCGGCATCGACCTGCGCGTCTCCGCCACGCTGCACCACGTCGACTTCGCGCGAGAGGAAGTGGATCTCGCGGTGCGCCATGGCGACGGCAACTGGCCGGGGCTTGACGCGGTGCGGCTGAGCCCGGAGCGGCTATTTGCGGTGTGCAGCCCAAAGCTATTGTCCGGCAAGCGACGCCTGAGCAACCCCGCTGACATCCTGAAATTTCCGCTGATCCATATGGACAGTCGCGCCGACTGGAAGAACTGGCTTGAGGAAGCGGGACTTGACGATGCTGCCGCCACGCATGGCCCGGTCCTCAATCGCGCCAGCATGGTGATTGATGCCGCCATCAATGGGCAAGGCATTGCGCTCGCGCGCACCACGCTGGCGGCGTGGGACCTCATCAACGGCCATCTGGCGCGGCCGTTTCCGCAGTCGCTGCCATTGTCGAAGACCTACTGGATCCTCTGCCCGAAGGCGACCGCAAACCTGCCGAAGATCGTGACGTTTCGCGATTGGTTGCTCTCGGAGGCCGCAAGCGACCTGCGCCGGCTTCGAAAGCTCGGCGGAACCTCTCATCGACTGAAGTGAGTGCCGGCAGGCTTCCAAATACAGGGAACGGCCCTGCGGCCCTCGGGATTGTCGTGGGACGCACCACCCACCATGCATGGAGCCCGATCATTGCTGCAGCTGTACAGGTCGGCGACCTCCGATTGGCGGAGCATCGGCGCCGAAGTGCCGCCCGAGGTCATCTGGATCGATCTGCTCGATCCCACGGAGGACGAAAAGCAGTTCGTCGAGCGCGCACTCGACATCCGCGTCCCGTCCGAGCGATCGTTGAGCGAGATCGAGGCGTCGAGCCGACTAATCACCGATCATGACCGGCTCTATCTGAGCTCGCCGGCGGTGCGACTCGACGACAACAATGAAGCCGAGATCACCAATATCGGCTTCGTGATCGGCCCAAAGGTGCTGGTCACAGTGCGGTTCGCGCAGCTGACCACGTTCGACGACGTCATGAAGCGGATCGGCACCGACAAGAGCCTGCAGAACGGCATGTGCGTGTTCACCGCGCTGCTCGAGGCCATGATCGATCGCGGCGCCGACGTGCTGGAGCATCTCGGCGCCAAGACCGACAGGCTGTCGCGGGGCGTCTTCAAGGGCGGCCTGGTGCGGAGCAAGCGTCCGGTGCGCTCCAGCCGCAGGTTGCGCGAGGCGCTGGAGAACATCGGCGAGCTCGCCGATCGCCTGGCGAAGGCGCGCGACGTGCTGCTCGGCGTCGGCCGGGTCGCGAGCTTCGCCGATGACGTCGGCAATGAATGGATCACGTCGGCATCGAAGCGCCGGCTCGAGGCTGTCACCAAGGACGTCGCCTCGCTCGGCGACTACGAGACCCGGCTGTCGGACAAGATCCAGCTGCTGCTGGACGCCGTGCTCGGCTTCATCAACATCCAGCAGAACGACCTGTTCAAGATCCTGACCATCGTGTCGGTGGTCGGCGTTCCCCCGACCATCCTGGTCGGGGTCTGGGGCATGAATTTCAAGGAGATGCCGGAGCTGAGCTGGACCTTCGGCTATCCCTTGGCCTGGGCCGCGATCATCGCCAGCGGCATCCTGCCGGTGCTCTGGTTCAAGCGGCACGGCTGGTTCGATTAAAACAAGCGAAGTTGAAACGCCGCCGCGTTATCCGCGTTGAGAACCTGCCTGCGCGTCTATAAATCTGAAGCTGCCCCACCCGCCCCTGTGACGCGG
>NZ_JADYVV010000114.1:0-13992 GCF_020194035.1 Bradyrhizobium sp. BRP56 | reverse complement strand
GGCTGCATCGCTGGCGCTCCTTCGAATCAAAGCGCCAGTGAGAGAATCATACAACATGCTGCAGAGACGCCACTTCTTGCTGCACCGAGTCAATCTGTCGCGCCCCAAAACCGTGTAGACACGCTAGCGCTTTCGCAGGGACGGCACTGAGCTTGTCGCACGGCCAGCGGGCAACAATCCGCGTTCTCGCGACATGAATTGCCCGAGCCGTGCTTTTCGTTCCGCTCTCTCCGCTTCGCTCGCCCCGCGTAATTTGCGCAGCGGGGAATGACGATCTGAGCGATCGGTGCACCACCACTTTATTCCCCCGCTGCCTCATGTTTGTTCATTTGGTGAGCGCCGACCCACTACTTTAGTCGCCGTCCTTGCATGGCGATCTGCGCGCAGTTTCACTTGCTGCGCATTTTGTCGCGGCTATAGTCGCGCCCCAAGAGCTCGAAGCAGCCGAAGAAAAAGAGGAGAGAAACAGGGTGACAAGAACATCGCGACTCCCCGTGCATGCGATGCAGAAACTTGCAGGAGCGGCCGTGTTGGGCCTGTTGGCTGCGGCGCCCAGCGGAGCGCTGGCTGCCGACACCCTCAAGATCGGCGTGATCGCCGAGGCGCAAGCGATTGCCGGTGCATCGATCCCGCAGGCGGCGCAACTGGCCGCCGACGAGATCAACGCCAAGGGCGGCATCGACGGCCGCAAGATCGAGATCGTCAGCTACGACAACCACTCGTCCTCGGCGGATTCGGTGCGCGCGTTCCAGCGCGCGGTCAACGAGGACAAGGTCAACGTCGTCATTTCGAGCTATATCAGCGAAGTGGTGCTGGCGCTCGAGCCCTGGGCTTCGCGCCTGAAGACGCCGTTCGTCACGCCGGGCGCCGCCTCCAACGAGATCAGCAAGAGCGTCCACGCCGATTACGAGAAGAACAAGTACACCTTCCACGGCTACCTGACCTCGGCCGCGCTGGCGCTGTCGGTCTGCGACGCCGCCAAGGAGCTGCTGGTCGATCAGAAGCACATGAAGACCGCGGTCATCATGAGCGAGGACGCCGCGTGGACCAAGCCGCTCGATGTCGGCTACGAGGAATGCCTGCCGAAGATCGGGCTCAAGGTCGTCGACCATATCCGTTTCTCGCCCGACACCACCGACTTCACGCCGATCTTCAACAAGGTCGAAGGCTCCAAGCCCGACGTGATCATCACCGGCATCTCGCATGTCGGCGTGCAGCCGACGGTGCAGTGGAAGAACCAGCAGGTGCCGATCCCGATGTTCGGCATTTCCTCGCAGGCGACCAATGAGACCTTCGGCAAGGACACCAACGACGCGGCGGAAGGCGTGCTGTATCAGGGCGTGTCCGGCCCGAACGTCGCGGTGACGCCGAAGTCGGTGCCGTTCGCGGAAGGCTTCAAGAAGCGCTACGGCAACTATCCGTCCTACGCGGGCTACACCGCCTATGACGAGGTCTACTACATCGCCGATGCGGTGAAGCGCGCCGGCTCGGTCGAGGCCGACAAGATGGTCGATGCGCTGGAGAAGACCGACTGGGAAGGCACCATCGGACGCGTCCAGTTCTACGGCAAGGACGATCCGTTCACCCATTCGATCAAGTACGGCAAGGGCCTGATCACCGGACTGATGCTGCAGTGGCAGGGCGGCAAGCAGGTCGCGGTCTGGCCGAAGGAGGTCGCCAAGAGCGATCTCAAGTTCCCGAGCTTCATCAAGGTCACCACGAACTGACTGATGATCATGCTCCCGGGCCCCACCCGGGAGCATCCCTGTTCGGTTCTGTGTCCTCCACAACAGGCAGCCCTGCTGCCGCGGCCAATCTGAGATGCTTGCCTTACAAATCCTGATCGATGGCTTTGCCATCAGCGCGCTCTATGCGCTCGGCGCCACCGGTTTCACCCTGATCTTCGGTGTCTCCGGCGTCCTCAACCTCTCCCACGGTGCCATCATGGTGGCCGCGGCGGTCGCGGCCTGGGCCGCGGCCAGCGTGCTGCACCTCGACATCTACACCGGCGCGCTGTTCGGTGTCGGCGTCGCGTTGATCGTGTCGTTCGCGACCTATTTTGCGGTCGTCAAGCCGATCCAGAATTCAACGCGGATCCCCAATGAGGAGAAGGAGATCTTCGTCCTCACCGGCACGTTGCTGTGGGGCATCATGATCCAGGAGCTGATCGCCTATTTCTTCACCAACAACGCCAAGACGGTGCTGCCGATCGTCGAGGGCGTGGTCGATATCTTCGGCAACCGCACGCCGCGCAACAATATCTTCACCGCGCTGGTCTGCTGCCTCGTGATCGGCCTGCTGTGGCTGCTGGTGAACCGCACCAGGACCGGCAAGGCGGTGCTGGCGGCCTCGATGAACCCGCGCGGCGTCACGCTGCTCGGCCTCGAGCTCACCCAGATCTACATCGTGGTGTGGGGCATCTACGGGATTCTCGCCGGCATCGCCGGCGTGCTGCTCGGCATGTTCCTCGGCGTCAGCTCCTACAGCGTCGGGCCGCTGACCGCGAGCGCGTTCTCGATCGTCGTGCTCGGCGGCCTCGGCAGCGTGTCGGGCTCGCTAATCGCAGCCTTCGTCGTCGGCTATCTCGAGACCATCACGGCCTACATGATCTCGCCGGCCTATCGCACCATTCCGGCGCTGCTGCTTCTGGTGTTCGTGATGTATATCCGGCCTCAAGGCCTGCTCGGGAGGCGCTGAGATGGCCAGCTTCTTTTCCTCGCGCCTGTTCTTCATTTCGCTGGTCTGCGTGGTGGTCGCCGCGACGCTGCCGTTCTACGTCTCGGGCTACATCCTCGGGCTGCTGACCGTCGCCTTCTATTTCGGCGTGTTCGCGATGGCCTGGGACCTCTTGTTCGGCTTCGCCGGCGAGGTGAATTTCGGGCCGACCTTCCTGATCGGCACCGGCGCCTACACCGCCGGGATCCTCAACAACCAGTTCGGCTGGTCGGTCTATGTCTGCATCCTGCTCGGCGCGCTGGCCTCGGTCGTCGCGGGCTTCGTGCTGGCGCTGCCGGCGCTGCGGGTGAGGGGGCCGTATTTCGGCCTGACCACGCTGGTGGCGGTCTTGATGCTGCAGAACTTCGTCGTGGTGTTCGCCGATCTCACCGGCGGCGAGATCGGGCTCACCATCCCTGACGTCATCACCATCAACGCCGGCGCCAATTACTGGATCGCGCTCGGCTTCATGACCGTGAGCGCGGCCATCCTGTACGGCCTGTCGCAATCGCCGGTCGGCCTCGTGCTGCAGGCGAGCGGGCAGGATCCGGTGCAGGCCGGCGCGCTCGGCTTCAACATCGTCAAGCACAAGCTCGCGGCCTTCATCGTCAGCGCCTTCTTCTCGGGACTGTCGGGCGCGCTGCTCGTGTTCTACTTCGGCACCGCCTCGGTCGGCACCGTGGTCGACGTCGCGGTCGGCGTGAACGTGATCGTTTCCGCCGTGCTCGGCGGCCGGCGCACCGTGCTGGGAGCCGCGCTGGGCGCGATCTTTCTGATCGTCGCCGGCGAGTTCCTGCGTCCGACCGGCGAGCTAGCGACCTTCATCGTCTCGGCGGTGGCGCTGCTCGTCGTCCTGTTCTTCCCCGGCGGTTTCCTCGGAGCGGCCCTGTCACGCGAGGCGCGCTCTTAAATGGATCAGACTGTGACCACAGCAACGCTCACCGTCCGCGGATTGACCAAAAGATTCGGCGGCCTGACCGCCGTGAAGAACCTCTCGTTCGATCTGCATCCCGGCGAGATCCTCGGCCTGATCGGGCCGAACGGCTCGGGCAAGTCGACCGCGATGAAGAGCGTGATGGGCATCGAGCGCCCGACCGCGGGCGAGGTGCTGTTCGAAGGCGAGAATGTCGCCGGGCTGCCCGCGCACAAGATCGCGCGCAAGGGTTTTGGCATGGTGTTCCAGCACTCGCGGCCGCTGAACCGGCAGACCGTGCTGGAGAACATCATGGTCGCGCTGTTGCCCGACAGCCTGTTCATGCTGTTTCCCGACAAGGCGCTGACCGAGCGCGCCAAATGGATCGCCGAGCGTGTTGGCCTCGGGGCGGTGATGGACCGCCGCCCGCCGACGCTGCCGTTCGCCGACCTGCGCCGGCTGGAATTGGCCAAGGCGATCGCGCGCGACCCGAAGGTCGTGCTGGTCGACGAGCCCTTCGCCGGTCTCACCAGCGCCGAGGTCGGCACCTTCTCCGCATTGATCCGCAGCTTCCGCGACGAGGGCCGCGCGGTGATGCTGGTCGATCACAACGTCAAGAGCGTCGCGGCGCTGGTCGACCGCGTGCTCGCGATGTATCTCGGCGAGGAGATCACGACCGGCCGCGCCGAGGATGTAATGAAGAACGAGACCGTGCGGCGGGTCTATCTCGGCGGCGCGATCCAGACCCATGCGCGGCCCGAGACCTCGTTCAAGGACAAGGTGCCGCTGCTGCAGGTCGAGAATGTCAGCGTGCATTACGGCAAGGCGCAGGCGCTGGAAAACGTCTCGATTCACGTCCATGAGGGCGAGTTCGTCTCCGTCGTCGGCCTCAACGGCGCCGGCAAGACCACGCTGTTCAACACCATCTCGGGTTTCCTGCCCTATACCGGCGAGATCCTGCGCGGGGGCGAGAAGCTGCGCGGCACGGGGCCTGCGAAGATCGCCCGCTCAGGCCTCGTGCAATGTCCGGAATCGCGCGAGCTATTCGGCGAGATGACGGTGCGGGAAAATCTCGACCTCGGCGGTCAGCATCTCGACGATGCGGCGAGGGCCAAGCAGCTCGCCTGGTTGTTCGAGCTGTTCCCGATCCTGAAGGAGCGTCAGGGCCAGATGGCGCAGACGCTGTCCGGCGGAGAGCAGCAGATGCTGGCGATCGGCCGCGCGCTGATGATGCAGCCGCAGATCCTGATCCTGGACGAGCCGACGCTGGGGCTTGCGCCGGTTATCCTCGAGCTGCTGTCGAAGGCGCTGGAGAAGCTGCGCCAGACCACCAAGATCACGGTGCTGCTGGGCGAGCAGAACGTGACGTTTGCACTTCCGCATGCCGACCGCGTCTATGTGCTGGAGCACGCGCGGATCGTCTGGGAGGGCGATCCGGGCCGGTTCGCCGCGGAGGCCGGCAAGGACTTTCTCTGACGTTCGCAGTTTGAAAAGAAGAAAGCAAAACAAGGGAGATCATGATGACGGCATATTCAACCGCGGCCCGCGTGAGCCTGTTGGCCTCGGCGCTCGCGCTCTGCCTCGCGGCGCCGGCCTATGCGCAGTCCAAGGACCCGATCAAGATCGGCATCATTGCCGAAGTACAGTCGATCGCGGGTGCGGCGACGCCGGGCGGCGCGCAGATCGCAGCCGACGAGATCAACGCCAAGGGCGGCGTGATGGGCCGCAAGATCGAGATCGTCACCTACGACAACAAGAGTTCGTCGGCGGACTCGGTGCGCGCCTTCCAGCGCGCGGTGAGCGAGGACAAGGTTTCGGCCGTGATCGCGAGCTACATCAGCGAGGTCGTGCTGGCGCTCGAGCCGTGGGCTGCGCGGCTGAAGATGCCGCTGATCACGCCCGGCGCCGCCTCGAACGAGATCACCAAGGCGATCCACAACGACTATGAGAAGAACAAGTACACCTTCCACGGCTACCTGACCTCGGCCGCGCAGGCGCAGCTGGTCTGCGACGCGGCCAAGGAGCTGTTGGTCGACCAGCTCAAGTTCAAGTCGGTCGCGATCATGAGCGAGGACGCGGCCTGGACCAAGCCGCTCGACGTCGGCTACGAGGCCTGCCTGCCGAAAGCGGGCCTGAAGGTGGTCGAGCACATTCGCTTCTCGCCCGACACCACCGACTTCACGCCGATCTTCAACAAGATGGAAGCCGCCAAGCCCGACGTGATCGTCACCGGCATCTCCCATGTCGGCGTGCAGCCGACCGTGCAGTGGAAGAACCAGCAGGTGCCGATCCCGATGTTTGGCATCAGCGCGCAGGCGCTGAGCCCGACCTTCTGGGGCGACACCAACGGCGCCGCTGAGGGCGTGCCCTCGCTCGCGGTGGCAACGCCGGACGTTGCCGTCACGCCGAAGACCAAGCCGTTCGCGGCGGCGTTCAAGGCCAAGTTCGGCACGCCGCCGGCCTATACCGGCTACACCGCCTATGACGAGGTCTACATCATCGCCGAGGCGATCCAGCGCGCCGGCTCGACCGATCCGGACAAGATGGTGACCGAGCTCGAGAAGACCGACTTCGAGGGCACGATCGGCAAGATCCAGTTCTACGGCAAGAACGACGAGTTCACCCACGGCATCAAGTCCGGCCCGGGCGCCGTGACCGGCCTCGTGTTCCAGTGGCAGGGCGGCAAGCAGATCACGGTCGGGCCGAAGGCGATCGCCGAGGGCCAGATGAAGTTTCCGAACTTCGTGAAGCTGTCGCAGTAGCAGACGTACTCGCCGTCATTGCGAGGAGCTCGCGACAAAATTGCGAAGCAATTTTGCGCTGTAGCGACGAAGCAATCCATCTATCCCGGCGTGGAGGGGTGGATTGCTTCGCGGAGCCTGTCATCCGGCGGCGCTTCGCGCCGACCGGGTGGCTCGCAATGACGATCGGCGAATGTAAGTCCCAAACTACTTGCGCGTCGGCGGCGCCGTCTGGATCGTCGGCGCGGCCGCCGCGAGCAGCGCGGCGCGGTCGCCGTTGCGTGGCGGATAGATGCGCTGCTGGTTGATGGTCTGCTTGGTGAGCTTGGCGGCGGCGCCTGTGGTGTGCACCTCGCGGTCCCAGCCGGTGGTGTAGAGCGCACCCCAGGCGCCGAGATCGAGCACCGTCACATACCAGTCGATATTGAGCTGCAGCAGCTTCTCGCCAAACAGGTCCGCCACCACATTGTGGCCGGCGAAGCGGCCCATCGGCCGCGCGAACTGGCAGGACATCACCGTCGGGTGCTCGCCGTCGATCAGGCAGGCGGCGACGTCGCCGGCGGCGAAGACGTCCGCAAGGCCTTCGACGCGCATGGTGTGGTCGACTTTGATCCGGCCGAGCGCATCGCGCCTGGCCGGCAGCGAGGCGGCGAGGGGGCTTGCGCGCATGCCGGCGCACCACACCACGGTTTTGGTCGGAATGATCTCGCCGCTATCGAGCGTGATGCTGTCGGCGCCGACGGCACTGACCCGGACATTCAGCCGCGTCTCGACACCGAGCGCGGCCAGCGCCTCGTTGATGACCGGGCGGCCATGCGCGCCGAAGGTCGCGCCGACGACGGGATTGGGATCGATCAGGATGACCCGATGATCGCCGGTGATGCCGGCGTGCGCCAGCTTGGCCGGCATCTCGGTCGCGACCTCGATCCCGGTGAACCCTGCGCCGACGACCGCGACGCTCGCGCGTGCCTCTGACGGCGGCTCTTTACCGAGCGCCGCCAGATGCGCGTCGAGCCGCATCGCTGCTTCATACGTGTCGACATCGAAGCCGTGGGCGGCAAGGCCCGAGATGGCGGGGCGGACCAACTCGCTGCCGGTGGTCAGCACCAGCCGGTCGTAGCTCAGAACCTCCGCGCCCGCGCTGGTCTTGATCGTGACCGCGCGCGTCGCCGGATCGATCGCCGCGACCTCGGCCACCCTATGCCTGACGTCGACCGGATCGAGCAGGTCCTTGAGCGGCAGCGCGACATCGCCGAGATCGACCTCGTAATTGCGCACCCGGATGTTGTGATAGGCGTTGCGATCGACGACCAGGATCTCGGTGTCCGCTGCTCGCGCACCGATCTCGTCGCGCTTGCGGGCTGCGCCGAGCGCGGCCCATAGCCCAGCAAAGCCGGCCCCCAGCACCAGGATGCGCGCCATCTCTCCCTCCGAAGTTGCACCGGAGGGAGCTTGCCTGCGCTGGCGCGGTCAAATCAAGTGGCAGAGCGGCGTGTGAGGTGCCGTCACGTCCCCGGCCGCGACACCTCGGTCTCCTTGCTGGTGATGAATTCCAGCAGCACCGGCACGCCTTCCTTGGTCTTCTGGATGCCGCGCTTGATCGCGGGGATGATGTCCTCGGGCTTGGTCACCCGTTCGCCGTAGCCGCCGAAGGCGCGGGCCATCGCGGCGTAATCGCCGGAGATGTCGGTCGAGCGGTATTTCTCGGTCGAGATCGGCATCACCTTCAATTCGATCGCCATCGAGAAATTGTTGAGCAGGATCGACATGATCGGAATCCGCTCGCGCACCGCGGTCTCGAAGTCCATCCCCGTAAAGCCGATTGCGGCGTCGCCCCAGACATTGATGCAGAGCTTGTCGGGCTTGGCGAGCTTGGCGCCCATCGCAAGGCCGAGACCATAGCCGAGCTGCGTGGTCTTGCCCCAGCCGATATAGGACAGCGGCTCGACCGACTTCCAGAACGGCGAGAGCTGGTCGCGCGGGCTGCCGGCGTCGTGGGTGATGATGGTGTTGTGGATGTCGACGGTGTGCTGCAGGTCCCACAGCACGCGGTAGGGATTGAGCGGCGCGTCGTTGTGCGTCAGCTTCGGCATCCACTTGGCGAGCCACTCCTTGTGGGAGGCGGCGATCTCCTCGGCGACCGCGCTTGCGTTGCGGTCCGAGGTCACGGTCTTGCCGATCTCCTCCAGCAGCGCGTCGAGCACCAGGCCGGCGTCGCCGACGAGGCCGACCTTGGCCTCGACATCCTTGTTGATGTGGTTCGGATCGAGCGTCGAATGGATGATGGTCTTGCCCTTCGGCATCGCGATGCCGAATGACGTCTCGGTGAAGGAGCAGCCGATGCCGAAGATCACGTCGGCTTCGGAAAGAAATTTCGGCACCGGGCGCGGCACCGCGAGGCCGCCGGAGCCGAGCGAGAGCGGGTGCGTCTCGGGGAAGGACGACTTGCCGCCGAGGCTGGTGGTGACCGGGGTCGCGAGCCGTTCGGCGAGGCGCTTCAGCTGCGGCCAGGCCTTTGCATAGTGCACGCCCTGGCCGGCATAGATCACCGGACGCTTGGCGCCAACGAGCAGGGCGGCCGCTTCCTTCACATGGACGGGGTCGGCGCCGTAGCGGGTGCGCAGCACCGGCGTGTAGTTCAAGGGCTCCGGCACCTCCTCGTTCCACATGTCGGCGGGGATTTCGACGATGACCGGCCCGCCGCGGCCGTTCTTCAATTTTGTAAATGCCCGCCGAAAGATGTTGCAGACCTCGGCTGCGATGTTGATCGGCTCCGACGATTTTGAAAACGCCTTCATCGCCTGGCTGGAATTGAAGTTCGGGTCGATATTCGCCAGTCGACGCGCATAGCCCATCGGCAGCACCAGGACGGGCACGGATTCGCCGTAGCACTGCGCGACGCCGCCCATCGCGTTCTCCGCACCGGGGCCGTGCTGCATGCAGAAGGCGCCGATCTTCTCGCCCGAGGTGACGCGGGAGATCGCGTCCGCCATGTGCACGCCGATGCGCTCCTGGCGCACCATCACCGGGCGGATGTCGGCATTGGCGGCGTATTCGATCAGGTGGTTGACCGGGTAGCCCGTGAGGATCTCGATGCCTTCGCGCTTCATGATTTCCGCGATCGCGGTGCCGAGCTTCATGACGGTCACTCCCTTTGCATGCGGCCAGTTCGTTCCAGCCTCGTTGTCGCCTGTCCGATAAAGGAACAGGATTCCGAGGCACCGGTAAAGCGCGGCCGGGGCCGGATCAGGTAGTCCTGATATGCGTTTACGATTGGAGCTGTTTCCGGTCAGACAGGATCAGAACGGAGCTCTTAAATTCTTGTTTTGACGCGTTTTCTTTGCGCGAGCCGGTGTCCACTTCGCTGGAAAGCGCTTTGGTCGCGGCCCGGTGCCTCGCCCGGCGGCAACCCGATGCAGGCAGAACTAGCAGGGAAATTCGCTGCAACTTTTAAGCGACCGTTCATCCTTTCCCTCAATGGGCCGTCAACCAATGTGGCCTAGTTTGGCCGGCATATTACTACGGCGCGGGAGAAAAAGCCGCGAGCGTCGGACAGGAGCTTTTCATGCGCGCGTTGATGGCAAGGTTTCTGCGTGATGAGGTCGGGGCGACGGCCATTGAATACGCCATCATCGCCGGTGGCATCAGCATCGTGATCGTCGCGGGCGTCAGGGGCATCGGCACCAGTGTAAGCGGCCAATTCAATGCCGTCAGTTCGGCATTCAAGTAAGCGCTGCCGGCAGTTCGCCATTTTCCGGATTCAGTCGTCCCCATTCAACGCGCGCAGCATCGCGATGCGCGCGAACATCAACCAGCCGGCACCTTGTTCCGCCGCATTGATCAGATGCTCGACCGCGATCTGCCAGCGCGTCTCCTGCTGGGTGTCTTTCGATAGCTTCATGATGTAGTCGGCAGCGTGCTGCAGCGTCACCAGCGTGCCGCCGCGATGCAGCGCGATCGGTTCGTCAAACGGCGTCGACCAGGGCATCTCGACCGGGACATCTCAGGCGCTGTGGACCGGGCTCATCTTGCGGTCGCTGCGCTAGCCTGCCTTCTTGCGCGCCGCGGTGCCCTGGGCGCGCGTTGTCTTCTCGGCCTTCTTCGGCTCGGGTTTGGCGGCCTCCTTGGGCTCGCGCTTGCCGCTGCCCGAGATCGGCAGCAGCATTTCGCGCTGGCCCTCGATGCGCTTCTTCGGCTTCTTGCCCTTCGCGGCCTTTGCCTCGGCCTTGGCGGGCGCGGCCTGCTTCTCGTTGGCAAGGCTCTTCTTCAGCGCGTCCATCAGGTTGATGACGTTGCCGCTGGTCTTCGCCGCGGGCTTGGCGACCTTGATGCCGTTGCGCTTCTGGTTGATCAGGTCGATCAGCGCCTGCTCGTAGCGGTCCTCGAACTCCTCCGGATCGAAGTCGGCGGACTTCTGCTCGACGATGTGCTTGGCGAGATCGAGCATGTCCTTGGTGATCTTCACATCCTGGATGTCGTCGAAATACTCCTTCTCGCTGCGTACCTCATACGGGTAGCGCAACAGCGTGCCCATCAGCCCGTTGTCGAGCGGCTCGAGCGCGATGATGTGCTCGCGATTGGTCAACACCACGCGGCCGATCGCGACCTTGTTCAGGCTGCGGATGGTCTCGCGGATCACCGCAAAGGCGTCGTGGCCGACCTTGCCGTCGGGAACGAGGTAGTAGGGACGGATCAGATAGCGGCTGTCGATCTCGCTGCGCGGCACGAATTCGTCGATCTCGATGGTGCGGGTCGAATCCAGCGCGATGTCGTCGAGCTCTTCCTTGGTGACCTCGATATAGGTGTCGGTGTCGACCTTGTAGCCCTTCATGATGTCTTCGGTGGAGACTTCCTCGCCGGTCTCGGCGTCGACCTTGGCGTATTTGATCCGGTGGCCGGTCTTGCGGTTGATCTGGTTGAAGGAGACCTTTTCGGTATCCGATGTCGCCGGGTACAGGGCAACCGGGCAAGTCACGAGCGAAAGGCGCAAAAAGCCCTTCCAATTGGCGCGAGGGGCCATGGGGGAAACTCCAATTACGCAACCGACGGAACGGTCAAGGATAACACCGGGAACCCCAGTTTGAAACAACACGGCCCGGTGAATTTCGCAACGGCGTTAACCGTGTCCTCGCGCTGCGCCAGTTTGACGCGGCGGGCGGGACTGCCGTCGACCCAGCCGTCAACGCGCTCGGAACATCGCTCCCGATCACGCGTTGGCTGTCGAAGGGGCGCGGCAAACGCCGGAATTACAGGCACTTAAGCAAAGAGGTTGCCATGGCAACGGAACGACACGGCCAAATCGTCGAAACCCCGACCGAGGCGCGGCAGGCCGAGCCTGGACCTTCGGTTCTCGCGCTGCTCACGGCCTCGACAGGGCTGGCCGTCCTGATCCTCGGCATTGTCTGGTTCGCCTTTTTCCGCGTGTGAGGCGATTATCATTGGTTGACCGCGTGCGAGGACTTGATTGTTAAACTGAGGGGCGGGGCGAAGCGGGCAGATTGCTCCCGGTAAAAATCCGTTCGGTCGATCGCGCCGACCTCCGGCGCGCGGCTATCCTGCATACGGGCAACGTCGCATGGTCAAGCTGCACGACCGTCGTGATCGACGTATGTGACGTCGATCGGACCAGGACCAGACGTGGAAATTCCGGTGCGCGGGCCGCCGCGATCGCCGACGTCGAATTCCTGATCGTGTCGAACGGAATTTCCACTGCGCGATGATGTGCGGCGTGGCGGCGTTTTGCAGCGATGATCTGTGATGCGCAAGGCGAACGGCTGCGGCGACGCGTCACGAGATCATCGAAATTGACTGCTAGCTGATTTGAATCAGATACGCCTTGAGCCTGAGATGTTCTACTCGCAAGAAGAAAAAAACTCGTTGCTGGCGCGCTTCAAGGAGAAAAGCGTTTCAGGTGCCTTCGTCGGACTGACGGTGCTGGCGATGGCGGGGTGGATTTATCTTCTCAGCTCGATGTTCCTGAAATTCATGCTCTGGTGGTTCTCCTGAGACGTTCTCTCGCGAGAACAATTATTGTCGATGCCTGATCATTGTTGCGTCGTTCGATTGCACAAAAATTCCAGCGGCTGAACAATCTTTCGGCGCGTCCAATCATGATGTCGTCACAACTTCGAATGTTAATAACATCGGGGCGAACGTGGACGGTTGTGATGGTTTCTCCTGCTCTGGTTCTCGCGGCGGTGTTCGTCGCAGGTTTCTTCTCCGGTTTCGCCGCGCGCTCGTGGCGGTCGCACAAGCGCCGCGCGCAATATCGGATCTATGCACCGTATGTGGCGCCATCAGCCGCGAAATCGTCGAGGCGGGAACAGCCGGTCAGTGCGTTCGGCCACATGCGTCGCGCGTTCTAGCGGAGTAGTTCGATCGAGGTAACGCGATGGTGTGCGGTGAGTTGGGGTTGGCTGGCAACATGCAATCGGTCATCATGTCCGCGTCCGTTGCGGCAAGGCGGGTTGGTTGCATGCCAGCGTGCGCCTGATCTCGTCGCCAGCCCCGCGGATCGCAAGGGAACTTTCACGTCATGAGTGATCTCAGGGGGCATTCGCCAAGGCGGTATGTCGTCGATGTCAGTGGCAAGCGCGTGCTGGTCGGGCTGACGCTTGAGGAGACGTCGGAGTTCGAGGACCTGGACTCCTCGCTGCCGGGACTGGCGGACGGGCACGATAATGGGACGGGCCTGGTGCCGTCAGCCGGTGAGGGACGGTGGCTTGAGCTCTATGACAAGCACGACAAGGCCTGGATCAAGTGGAAAGCCGACCTGAGAGCCGGGCATGAGGGCAATTCACCCTTTTTTAACTAAGACCGGGCGATTTTGACCTGTGCTGCCTCAATGGGCCCGAACCGGATACTGACAGATGTTTCAGCTGTTTTTGCGGTCTCGCGCGCAGGACCTGATCAAATCGCGGCGCGGCGAGGAAGGTTTCAAGGCACGCTCGGCCGAGCGCGATGCCGAGACCGATCGCGCCCGGATCGGATCGATCATGGCCGCGATCGAGGCCGCGTTGCAGGCGGCCGAAAGCGAGCAATCCGGTCTTGGCCGCCGCGTCGATGATGTTCTGGCCCGTGCCGCGGTGACTCTCGGCAACGGCACCGACGAATATCTGGAACGGGAGGCGCTTGACAACTATCATCAAGACCTGTTTGACGCCGAGATCTCCAACGGCCAGCGCCGGCTGAAGGAATTGGCGACCGAGATTGCGCACTTCAAGTTCATGAAGGCCGCAGTCCTGAGCCGCTTTCCGGAGTACAAGCCTCCGGGCGCCAGCAACTGACGCCTGGCGGCGCGCAACGCGAAGGCAGCTGCGGCTGCCGCGTGTAACGGCTTATTCGAATGGTCCGGCGCAAGGCGAAAGGCACAGGCAAGCCGTGGTGATTGCAGGCAATCTACTCGTCACGGGCTGCGCCGGCTTCATCGGCTTCCATCTGGCGGAGCAGCTGTTGCGGGCAGGGCAGCCGGTCATCGGCATCGACAATCTGAACGGCTATTACGACCCGGCGCTCAAGCGCGCGCGCCTCGATCTGCTCAAGCAGCACCGTGGCTTCACCTTCGTGGAGCTCGACCTCGCCGACCGCGCCGGCATGAAGGCGCTGTTCGAGCGTTATCGCTTC
>NZ_JADYVV010000113.1:0-15150 GCF_020194035.1 Bradyrhizobium sp. BRP56 | reverse complement strand
CCGCAGACCAACGGCCTCGTCGAACGCTTCAACCGGCGTATCGCCGAAGCCATTGGCCGCGAACAAAAGCGCGGCAGCGCCCGGCGGACCTTCATCGACCATGCCGATCGCGACGCCTTCATCGCCAAGTTCGTCCACGACTACAACCGGACGCGCCTCAAATGCCTCGGCTACCAGGCCCCGATCCAGGCCGTTGCTAAACTCACGGGACTAAACACTTTCGCAGGGGCGACAGCCGGCAAGAAACACGCGCAGCATTCGCGCCCGGCGAACCCGCCATTGCCAAACCTCGCATTGACCTCATTGCCGTGGCCGGGCACAGCGTGCGGGCGGTGTCATTGAACGGTCGCAAGAGCCGAAGGGGATACCGCCACATCGAATTTTGCAGTGCAGCAATGGTGCAATTGGCCCCTGCTAAAGGGGCAATGGCAATCGTCTTTGCTTGTCTGTAATGGTGCGACCGGATGTCTCGGGGCCGGTATTCGCGCTCCGCAATTACGCGGGAGGAAACATGCGTAAACTCATATTGGCTGCGGCGTCGATCGCGGCTTTGACCTTTGTCGGGCCTGCGGCGGCGCAGTCGCCGATCGTTCTCAAATTCAGCCACGTGGTGGCCTCGGATACGCCGAAGGGCAAGGCGGCCGACAAGTTCAAGGAACTCGCCGAGAAGTACACCGGCGGCAAGGTGAAGGTCGAGGTCTATCCGAATTCGACCCTTTACAAGGACAAGGAAGAGCTCGAGGCGCTGCAGCTCGGCGCGGTGCAGATGCTGGCACCGTCGAACTCGAAGTTCGGCCCGATCGGCATCAAGGAATTCGAAGTCTTCGATCTGCCCTACATCCTGCCCGACCTGAAGTCGCTGCGGAAGGTCACCGACGGCCCGCTCGGCGCCCAGCTGCTCAAGAAGCTGGATTCCAAGGGCATGACCGGTCTCGCCTACTGGGACAACGGCTTCAAGCAGATGAGTGCGAACAAGAAGCTGGTCGCGCCCGCCGACTACAAGGGGCTCAAGTTCCGCATCCAGTCGTCGAAGGTGCTGGAAGCCCAGTTCCGCGCGCTCGGCGCGATCCCGCAGGTGATGGCATTCTCCGACGTCTACCAGGCGCTGCAGACCGGCGTGGTCGACGGCCAGGAGAACACCTGGTCGAACATCTACACCCAGAAAATGCATGAGGTGCAGAAGTACGCCACCGTCACCAATCACGGCTACATCGGCTACGTCGTGGTCGTGAACAAGAAGTTCTGGGACGGCCTGCCGGTCGATATCCGCGAGCAGCTCTCCAAGGCGATGAAGGAAGCCACCGAGTTCGGCAACAGCCAGTCGGCCAAGGAAAACGACGACGCGCTCGCCGAGATCAAGAAGGCCGGCAAGACCGAGATCGTCGCGTTGACGCCGGAGCAGGACGAGGCGATGCGCAAGGCAATGATGCCGGTCTACAAGGACGTGGCCTCGCGCGTCGGCCAGCCGCTGATCGACGAATTCCTCAAGGAAACCGGCCGCAGCCCGATGAACTAGCTGCGATGCTTCGCCGCTGAGGCGATGCCAGACGAGCTCCCTCTCCCCGTTCTTGCGGGGAGAGGGTTGGGGTGAGGGGCCTTCTCCGCGAACGCGGCTCCAGATGCGCTCGCGGAAGCTCCCCCTCACCGGGAAATTCAAGCTGCGCTTGAATTTCGACCTCTCCCCGCGCGCGGGGCGAGGTGGATCGGAGGCAGCTCCGATCGACAGCAACAGTCACGCGGGACTTGAACCGCAAACATAGTGAACGCCGCGGCCGCGTGAGGTCGCGGCCAGGGTGCCGTGGCCGGTTGCCGCATCAGGCCATGACAGGGGAGATCAATGCTGCTTAAAATTCTGGACCGGCTCGAGGAAATCATCATCGCGAGCCTGATGGGGGCCGCGACGCTGCTGACCTTCGTCACGGTCGTGCACCGCTTTCTGGTCGACGTTCCCGTGCTCTATCCGTACCTGTTCGGCATTAATCTCGCCTGGTCGCAGGAACTCTGCATCTACATGTTCATCTGGATGGCGAAGTTCGGCGCCGCCTATGGCGTGCGCGCCGGCGTCCATGTCGGCGTCGACGTCCTGATCAACCGCCTCAACGATTTCTGGCGCAAGCGCACCATCACCTTCGGCCTGCTCGGCGGCGCGCTGTTCACCGGGATCGTCGGCACCATGGGCGCCAAATTCGTGTTCGAATTGATGCATACCGACCAGGTCTCGCCGGATCTCGAGATCCCGAGCTGGATCGTCTACGCCTGCATCCCGCTCGGCTCCTATCTGATGTGCTTCCGCTTCCTGCAGGTGTGCTGGAATTACTGGTGGACCGACGACCTGCCGCACCATGACGCCTCCCATGTCGATGGCGTCGAGACCAGCAAGACCGCGCCCGTCGCGCTTGGAGAAGCGTGATGAGCGCCGCACTTATTTTCGGACTGCTGTTTGCCCTGATGCTGACGGGCATGCCGATCTCGATTTCGCTCGGCCTGACCGTGCTCACCTTCCTGTTCACCATGACCGAGGTGCCGATCGAGAGCGTCGGCCTGAAGCTGTTTTCGGGCCTCGACAATTTCGGCATCATGGCGATCCCGTTCTTCATCCTGGCGGGCACCTTCCTGACCCGCGGCGGCGTCGCGCGGCGCATGATCGCGTTCACCACCTCGCTGGTCGGGCATCTGCCCGGCGGCCTTGGGCTGGCCGGCGTCGCGGCCTGCGCGATGTTCGCGGCGATCTCGGGCTCGAGCGTCGCCACCGTGGTTGCGATCGGCTCGATCATGATGCCGGCGATGGTCGATCACGGCTATCCGAAGCGGTTCGGCGTCGGCGTGATCTCGACCTCGGGCGCTCTCGGCATCCTGGTGCCGCCCTCGATCATCCTGGTGCTCTACGGCGTCTCCACCAACACCTCGATCGGCGCGCTGTTCATGGCCGGCATCGTGCCGGGCGTCGTGCTCGCGCTGATGCTGGCGGCGGTGACTTTCTTCGTCGCGCAGCGCAACGGCTATCCGAAGATGCCGCGCGCGACCATCGGCCAGCAGTTCACGGCGTTCCGCGAAAGCATCTGGGGCCTGCTGCTGATCGCGATCGTGCTCGGCGGCATCTATGGCGGCATCTTCACGCCGACCGAAGCCGCCGCGGTCGCCGCGACCTACGCCTTCTTCATCACCGTATTCGTCTACAAGGAGCTGAAGCTCTCCGAGGTGCCGAAGGTGCTGCTGCAGGCGGCGAGCATGAGCTCGATGCTGCTCTACATCATCACCAACGCGGTGCTGTTCTCGTTCCTGATGACGCACGAGCAGATCCCGCAGGAGATGGCGGCCTGGATCATCGACAAGAACTTCTCGGTCTGGATGTTCCTGCTCGTCGTCAACATCATCCTGCTGCTCGCCGGCAACGTGATGGATCCGTCGTCGATCCTTTTGATCATGGCGCCGATCCTGTTTCCGCTGGCGACCAAGCTCGGCGTGCACCCGGTGCATCTCGGCATCCTGATGATCGTCAACACCGAGGTCGGGCTGTGCCACCCGCCGGTCGGGCTCAACCTCTACATCGCGAGCAGTATCGCCAAGATGGGCATCAGCGAGATCACCATCTCGGTGTTGCCGTGGCTGTGCGCGATGCTGGTGTTCCTCGGCCTGATCACCTACGTGCCGGAGATCTCGCTGTGGCTGCCGCGCTTGCTCGGAATGATCTAGCGCAAACGACAGACATCCAAAGCGCGACCTCGCGCCTTGGATGTTTCTGCGGTGCAATGAAAGCGGATTACATCTTGGTAACAGAGCTCTCTCTGTCCAATCCGTAAGTTGAAGGCGCGAGCGGGCGGCATCATCTTCGAGCAACCTTCAAAGGAGGTTCGTATGAAGAAAGTTCTGCTCGCCGGCATCGCGGCGCTCACGATTGCCGGTTCGACCGCGGTCTATGCCCAGCATCGTCCCTGGTTCCACGGCCATATGCGGATGAGCCCCGAGGATCGGGCCGCCTTCCTCGACGCGCGGATCGCCGCCGTCCACGCCGGGCTGAAGCTCAACGCCGATCAGGAGAAGCTGTGGCCGCCGGTCGAGGCGGCGGTGCGCGACTTCGCCAAGATGCGGCTCGATCGCGCCAATGCGCGGATGGCCGCCGAGAAGACCGATGCGGACAAGTCGCAGAAGCCGGATGATCCGATCGCCCGTCTGCGCGAGCGCGCCGGCAACATGGCGGCGACCGCAAAGTCGCTGACGAAGATCGCCGATGCCGCCGACCCGCTCTACAAGACGCTCGACGACAACCAGAAGCGGCGGCTGAGCATGCTGACCCATATGGAAGGGCGCGGCTTCGGCGCCGAAGGCTGGCGCCGCCACCGCCTCGAGCGCGGCATGGACCGCTGGGAGCGCGGCGGCCGCGGCTTCGATCACGACCGTTTCGACCACGACGACGGCCCTGATCAGGAGCGCTCCGGCCGGCTCTGAGCGCCGTCCGCCGGCACCCTCGCCAAGTCTATGAAAGGCCGCCGGATTCCGGCGGCCTTTCGGTTGTCAGAAAGTCGGGAAAACTTGCTTGAGCTTGCTGGACATCGGGGAATCGCTTTGCTAAACGACCGCTCTCTTGCGAGGGTCATTTCCGGACAAGTTCCGGGCGCATAGCTCAGTTGGTAGAGCAGCTGACTCTTAATCAGCGGGTCCCAGGTTCGAGCCCTGGTGCGCCCACCAAGCTTTTCAATAGCTTAGGTTAGCCCTCGTAGTTGTCATTCCGACAAATGGCCGCGTCTATTCCAACAAACCGGCTGCTTTTGTTCGCTCCTCGCGGCGCTTCCGGGTCCCCGAGATCAGCTGTTTACGGGTCCGCTTTGCATAGATCGGCAATTGCTGTGCAGACCTGTGGCGGCCGGCTGCGCGCAGTTCCGCGTCGGTCAGGTCGCTGTCGGCGCCCTCGGTGAAGCCGCCGTGGCGGAACGAGGTGAATGAAAGCTCGGATCGAATGCCGGCCGCGGCGACGACGTCCTTCACGACGCTGCGCAGGTAGCGGAGGTCCTTGCGCTCAGTTATCCACGGTGGCGGAGTACGCGACTTGCGGTGCGCGCGATCGCGCCTGAAGACCAGACCCGAAACCGTGACCTGCTTGATGGCATCGAGCTCGGCCACCAGTTCGGGGAAAAGTGATTCGCCCCGATCATCGAAAAGCGGCCACCAGGCTTCCTCGCCGTTCTTCGGATGCACGATCTTCACGCTATTGGGCCGCTCCTTGGGGCGGTAGTGCGAAATCTCAAAAGCTCCGAAGACATGCTCCTCGCGCTGCAACCACTCCGTCAGCCCGTGAGACCGCCAGCTGTCGAAGGCCGGCAGAAGAACGTACTCGGCGCGCTCTACGGCCGCATTGTAGTTCTCACCGAGTGCCTCCGCCTTAACGTGACACCCTTGCGTACGTGCCCACGTTGGAGGCTCGAAGAAGTAGGCCCATCGGCCGTTGCGCAACGGCTTTCGCCTGCAATACCGAGCAATCTCAGAGCGGTCTTGGGAGGCTTCATACTAGCGCCCGAAGAAAGCCTGCGCGAGCGCGACGACTTACAGGCCGACGTTCCGCTGGCCGCGGCGGTGTCCCGCCTGCAGGCGAGGGCCCCGCCGGGCACCCTTGCGGCCGAAGCATGCGACGGTCGGGGCTTCGGTGGGTGTTGCCCCAAGTAAGCGTTTCGAGCATCTGCGCGATGAGCACCATGCCCAACCTCTCATGACCCAATTCCCTGGCATTCTCCCGCGAGCAAAATCAATCGCATCTGACGGAGCGAATGATCGGGTCAGTTTTGCGCAAAATGCGCGCAATAGGTCTTGAATATTGCGCGATATGAGCATATACGGCCACCGTTTGCTCGTTTTTATAGCAAAACGCGCAAAATGATCGGAAGTGCGCGGTGTGCGGGAGGACAACAGAAATGCAGGTTCCAATTAAGCGGGCGATCGAGAGCGTGCCGGGCGGGATGATGGTGGTCCCTCTGTTGGTCGGGGCGCTGATTGCGACCTTCTTTCCCGATACCCCGAAGTTTTTTGGCTCCTTCACCGGCGCACTGTTCTCTGGCGCGCTGACAATTCTCGCCGTGTTCTACGTTTGCATGGGCGCGAGCATCGACTTCCGCGCGACCCCCTATATTGTGAAGAAGGGCGGCACGCTGCTGATCGTGAAGGTTGGCGTGGCCGTTGTCCTCGGCCTGATCTTCGGCCGCATTTTGGGAGAGACGCCGGTCGCAGCTGGCATGTTCGCGGGTGTCTCGACGCTCGCGATCGTCGCCGCCATGAACGACACCAATGGCGGTCTCTATATGGCGTTGATGGGCCAATATGGACGTCCGCGTGACGTCGGCGCCTATACCGTCATGTCGCTGGAGAGCGGTCCTTTCCTCACCATGATCACTTTGGGCGTCGCCGGCCTCTCGGCATTTCCATGGCAGACCCTCGTGGGTGCTATCCTGCCTCTGGTGGTGGGTATGATCATCGGCAATCTCGACAGAGAGATGCGCGACTTCCTGAGCCGCGCGGTGCCTGTGATGATCCCGTTCTTCGCCTTCGCGCTCGGCGCCGGCCTCGATCTGTCGAAGGTTTGGCAGGCCGGCCTGCTCGGCCTCGGCATGGGAGTGGCCGTGGTGGTTGTGACCGGCATCCCGCTGTTCCTCGCCGATCGCATCACTGGCGGGAATGGTGTCGCGGGTGTTGCGGCGGCCTCGACGGCCGGTAATGCGGCGGCCGTCCCGGCGATTGTCGCCGCGGCGAATCCAGCCTATGCGGACGCGGCGCGGCCGGCGACTATCCTCGTCGCGGCGTGCGTCGTGGTTACCGCAATCCTCGTGCCGATCGTCACCGCCTGGACAGCCCGCGTTGTTGGTCGCGACGTCGAGGAGCCTGCAGAAGAGAACAACGTGGCTTCTGCCGGCAAGATGCCCCCCGCGGCGCGCTCGGTTGTCACTGAGGCAAGTCACTGAGGCAAAGTCACTGAAGCAGGTCGCTGAAGATGGCCCCTAAAGCGTTTTCGAGCGAAGTGGATACCGGTTCGCGTCAAGAAAACGCGTCAAGCCAAAGCTGGCTGATCGTCGCTGACGATCTCACCGGTGCCGCGGACTGTGCGATCGCCTTCGGCAGAAGGGGGCGTGCGGCTGCGGTGACGTGGGGTGAGGTGACCGACGCGTCGGGCTACCAGCTGCCTGTCCTGGCCTACGATGCCGCGAGTCGAGGCCTTTCGGCCGAGGCCGCTGCAGCCCGCCATGCCGATGTGCTGGCGCGCCTTTGCGAAGACGGACGTATTCTTTTCAAGAAGATTGACTCGACGCTGCGGGGGCAACCTGCAGCGGAGACTGCCGCCGCGCTTGCGCATCTCAAGTCACGGTCGGGTCCGGCCCTTGGCGTGTTCGCGCCGGCCTTTCCGGCCACCGGCCGGACCACCATCGACGGGCGTATCCTGGTCAGAGGCCGCCCCCTCGAGGAGGCCGAGGTCTGGCACCGCGACCACACCTACCCGAATGCCGATCTTGTCGACGTTCTCGCGACCGCGGGCGTTCGCGGTGAGAAGGTCAAGCTCGCTGCCGTGCGCGGTGGCGATCTCAAAGCCACCTTCGCGAGGCTCGCCTGGGAGGGCGACGTGGTCGCGGCCTGCGACGCCGAGACTGAACACGATCTGCGTTTGATCGCGGAGGCGAGCCTGCATGCATCGCCCGCAACCTTCTTCATCGGCAGCGCCGGCCTCGCGCATGCGCTGGCCGGCCTCGAAGTCAGCCATGCCGTCGAGCCGCTGCGCATTCCCACGAGCGCATCCGGCACCCTGATCGTGGTGGGCTCGCTCGCCGGCGCATCTCGCGCCGCCGCGCGCGAGCTGGAGGCGACCGGCACCGTGGCGCATTTCCCGGTCGCGCCGGAAACGCTGCTCAACGATGGTGCCGGCCGGGCGGCGCTCGCCGCGGACGTGATGAAACGACTTGCCGGCGGCGGCGATACACTGGTTGAGATCATGATGGATGATCACCCCGACATGTCGCTCGGCCCGCAGCTCGCCAAGGGGCTCGCCGACGCTCTTGAGGCCGTCGCACCCGCGATCGGCGCCTTCGCTGCGACCGGCGGCGAAACCGCCGCGGCGATGCTGTCGCGCTTCGGTGTCAACGGTATCCGTCTTGCCGACGAAATCGAGCCGGGCGTGTCGCTCGGCCTTACTCTTGGCCGATTGTCTGTTCCGATCGCCACCAAAGCGGGCGCGTTCGGTGACGAGAACAGCCTCATCCGCATCCGCGAGCGGCTTCGCGCCGTCCGAACCAGAGGAAGTTTCATATGACTCGTCCGACCATTGCGATCACCATGGGAGATCCGGCCGGTATCGGGCCCGAGGTGATCATGAAAGCGCTGGCGCAGCCGCGGGTGCGGGCGATCTGCAATGCGCTGGTGATCGGCGACTCCAACCGTCTGCGCAAGGCCGGTCAGATCGTCGGCGTGCCGTTTGAGGTCGATGCGTTGAGCGACGCGCAGCAGGCGAATTTTGCGTCGAAGGCCGTGCAGTGCGTTGACCTGAAGCTGGTGCCGGACGATCTGCCGTTCGGCAAGGTGTCGGCGACGGCAGGTGAGGCGGCATATCGCTACATCGAGAAAGCCGTGCAGGTGGTGCAGGCAGGGCTCGCGCAGGGCATCTGCACCGCGCCGCTTTCCAAGGAAGCGCTGCATGCGGCCGGCCACAAATATCCCGGCCATACCGAGCTCCTGGCGCATCTGACCGGCACGCCGGAAGTATCGATGATGCTGGTGTCGCCGAAACTCCGCGTCATTCACGTGACCACGCATATCGGCCTGCTCGATGCGATCGAGAAGATCGAGCCCGGCCTCGTCGAGCGTGTCATCGCGCGCGGGCATGACGTGCTGGTGCGCGCCGGCGTCGCCAATCCGAAGATCGGCGTCTGCGCCATTAATCCGCATGCCGGCGAGAACGGGTTGTTCGGTCGCGGCGAGGAAGCCGCGAAGATCGCGCCGGCCGTGGAAGCCTGTCAGCGCAAGGGCTGGGACGTGCACGGCCCCCTGCCTGCCGACACGCTGTTCTTCCTGGCCGGCCGCGGCGACTACGACATGGTGGTCGCGATGTATCACGATCAGGGCCATGGACCCATCAAGGTGCTGGGGCTGGAAGCCGGTGTGAACATCACTGTTGGTCTGCCGGTGATCCGCACCTCGGTCGATCACGGGACCGCCTTCGACATCGCGGGCAAGGGCATCGCCGACGAGCGCAGCCTGATCGAAGCGCTGCGGCAGGCGGTCGATCTCGCGCCGAAGAAGGCGGCTTGAGGGGCTGCGCGGGCTCCTCAGGATGAGGAGCGAGATGCGCGTTAAGCGCTGACATTGCGCGGCCGATGCATCGTGGTATCCATCGGCCGTGCCGCGAAGCCGATACGGTCGAGCTCGGCTGACGGCAATGAATCCGGGGGCTGAGGTTCGATGTCGATGCGTAGCAAGGAGCGTCACGCTCGTCTGTTGGAAGCACTGAACGCGGGAGAGATCGATGTCGACGATCTCGCGCGGCGCTTCGACGTCTCCGCTTCCACCGTGCGGCGCGACTTGCAGCATCTTTCCAAGAACAATGCCGTGCGCCGCACCTATGGCGGCGCCATTCTCACCGCCCACGCGAACGAGACGACGCTCGAGCAGCGCCTCGCGATCCAGGGCAAACAGAAGCAGGCGATCGCGCGCGCGGCGATCGATCTGATCGAGGATGGCGACACACTGATTCTGGATGCCGGCTCGACGGTCGCAGCCTTCGGCCGACTGCTGCAGCATCAGCGGCTGCGCATCATCACCAACAATCTTGCGCTGCTGCCCTTCTTCGCCAAGGCTCCGAGCATAGAGCTTGTGGTGCTGGGCGGCGCGCTGCGCACCACCAGCATGAGCACCATGGGGCCGCTCGCCAATGAGGCGCTGCGGCGCATGACCGCGGACCGCGCCGTCATGAGCGCCGACGGCGTGGTGAATGGCCGTGGCCTGTGCGAAGCGGATCTCGAACAGGTCGCACTGAAGTCGCTGATGATGCAGCAGTCGAAGGAAGTCATCGTTCTCGCCGACGCCAGCAAGCTCGGCCGCGCCGAACAGATGGCCTGGGCGCCGCTGCCGCCGCGCTGGACTCTAGTGACTGATGTCGGCGCATCTGAGGAGCAGTGCAAGCGTCTCGCCGATGCGGGAGCGCGCGTGATCGTTGCCGGCGTTCGCTGAGCCGGCATCGCGATTTTTCGCGTGATCGGAGAAAAATATCGACCGAGGCGGGGTTGCGGTAAGGAATCGCTGAACCGGGGCGCAATGCCGTCAACTTGAATCGCCATATGCTAGGTGGCGATCACCAAACGAGGTTCGCCATGGCGTGCAAGTCTTGGAGTGGTTCGTGGAACGGCACTTGGATCAGCTCTTGGATCAGCCGGCTTGGCGCGCCGCTCGTCGCTTTTGTTTTGACCGTCGCGCCGTTGGCTTCGCCGGTGCACGCCGTTGAGGACGCTCGCAAGGTGAGCGTGGTGTCGTTCGGCCTTTTCGGCGATCAGGGCGTGTTTAGAAGCGAGGCGACCGGCGCAGCACAGGTCGTAGCGGGTCGTTTCGGGAGCGGCCCAGTCAACGTGCAATTCAATTCGAAGAAAGGCGGAGGTGCAACGATTGAAGGCCTGGCTAAGTCCTTGCAGGCGGCGGCCAATGGGATGGACGCCGAGAATGATGTTCTGTTCTTGATTCTCACCTCGCACGGCTCCCCCGACGGGCTTGCAATCAAAGCCGGGCGGCTTACGCAAACGCTCACGCCGTCCCATCTCGCCGCCATGCTGGCGCGGACCGGCATGCGATACAAGGTGGTGGTCATCTCTGCCTGTTATTCCGGGGTCTTTATCCCTCGTCTCGCGAACCCCGATACGTTGGTCATCACCGCGGCCGATGCCGACCATTCATCGTTCGGCTGTCGGGACAAAGCCAAGTGGACCTACTTCGGCAACGCCTTTTTCAACGTCGCACTCCGGCAAGCCAGAAGCCTGAAGAACGCCTTTGTTGTTGCACGCTCGCTCGTCCAGCAGCGAGAACTGCGCGCTCGCTTCGAGCCGTCGAATCCCCTGATGGCAGGCGGCGCAAACGTGCAGCCGTTGCTCATTGCGCGTCCTTGAGGACCGGCCGCGTTTGCGGCCGGCGCCTGTGGGTGCCGTCAACCTCGTCCATGTTGATCTGGTCACCGCATCGCGCCGCATGTCTGCTACTGGCCCCTCAGCGGACTTGATTGGCGTTATGGCTGACTTCCGCTTTGCCGGAGATAGCCGACTTCACCGCCAAAGGGAGAGACTGCTTCTGTCGGTGCCTCTCCGTCGGCCGAAGGCGAGGATCGTGGATGGCACTGTCGCGTCCACTCATCAGCAGGTGAGCTTGCCTGACGCCGTTGCGAACTTTGGTGTGAACGAAAACAGCACGTATCTGGTGCGGTTTCTGGTGCGGTCGTCGCGCTGCGGGCAACGAGAACGAAGTAAGCTATTGATCTCATTGGCGGGCCCGGCAGGACTCGAACCTGCAACCAGACCGTTATGAGCGGTGGGACAATCGTCGCCGCTGTTAAGTTTCCTGCCTTTTCGTCGAATTCGACCACGTTCGCCACCCTTCGCGCGGGTTGTTATTGGCGCGAAACTGGTGCGGATTGTCTGTAGTCGAATCTTGGACCGGGACGTTGCGTTCTGTAGGTGATAACGTGAGAACGCACTCAAGCCCAGCGATTGACGGCAAGCGACCTCCATACGGCAGCGTGCCGGCAGATCGCCGCGGCCGGCCAAGGTCAGCCTCGTAATGCAGGCTATGGGAAGTAATCAAAAGCGGTTCATGACAAGCCAGGCGAAACATAACGTGAGTTTCTGGGAGCGTCTAAAGACAGAGGCATCTGCTGAGTGGCGCGCCTACACCGAGCATCCCTTCACGAACGGATTGGCAGACGGCTCGCTCGCCGAACCGGCATTTCGTTATTATCTTGCTCAGGATTACTTGTTCCTCATCGAGTTCGCGCGCGCCTACGCGCTCTCGGTCTACAAATCGCCCAAGCTTGCCGACATGCGTGAAGCAGCGGCCGGTCTTTCGGCCATCCTTGATGTCGAGATGAACCTTCATGTGACACTCTGTGCCGGTTGGGGTCTGTCCCCAAGCGACCTTGAACAGACCCCTCCGGCGGCCGAGATGCTAGCCTATACTCGCTACGTGCTGGATGCTGGAATGCGCGGCGATCTGCTGGCACTCAAGGTGGCGCTGGCCCCATGCGTGATCGGGTACGCGGAGATCGCGAAGCGGCTGGCTGCACAACCCGATGCGAACGCTGCGACGAACCCCTATCGCGTGTGGATTGCCGAGTACGCTGGCGCGCCATACCAAGAGGTCGCGGCGAAAGCGGGAGCACACTTGGAACGTCTCGCTGATCTCTACGCCACCCCGGCCCGCGAGGCTGAGCTGATTGCGATCTTCAAGGAAGCTACTCGTCTCGAGGCAGACTTCTGGGAGATGGGCTGGCGCGCGGGCCAGCGTGTCGAATAGCGCTTCGGAAATTGTCAGGCTTATAACCTGAAGGTCATCGGTTCAAATTTGTTGGCAAAGCTATCCGCAGATTTGGTCTCAACTGGGCTCTCTTTGATCATTTTGGACACTTGGCCACGCTGAAGAGCACGGGTGGTCCCGAAATGCACTTTGCAGTGCGGCTCGGCTTTGCAACGCTTTGAAATCGTAGCAAATGCGAACGCTCCGACCTGTCTCCGATGACGTTCGCGTCATCGGATCCGGGGCCGAATCGGCCACGGGGAGCTGAATCAAAATCAATCGCGGATGGCAGGCCTCAAGTGCCGACCATCATCTTTCGTGGCATCGCCACACCACGGTGCATCTCAACAACGGTGACCGGAGCATCCATCGGTCCGCCAAAAGCGGGTGTCCGACAACGAAGGTACTTAGCGGACGAGTACCGCACGGCCGATACCCCCACCTGTGAACTTCCTGACGACGCGCCAATGTTGGCTATGAACCTTCAGCTGCTGCTAGTCGATCAACGGTGATGTCCACATCAGGTGCCTGTAGCTCACGTCTTGGTTGCCTCGCTATTTGGCCGCTTGCCCTTCATCCCAACGTTGGCATCACGTACTCCGCGCCACTGTGAATACCGGTCGGCCAGCGCGTCGTAATTGTCTTCAACCTGGTATAGAACCGCACGCCTTCTGGTCCGTGCATGTGGTGATCGCCGAACAGGGAGGCTTTCCAGCCACCAAATGAATGGAAAGCCATCGGAACAGGAATCGGCACATTGATGCCGACCATCCCGACCTGGATCTGGTTGGCAAACTCGCGTGCCGCGTCGCCGTCGCGCGTAAAGATCGCGGTGCCATTGCCGAACTGGTGCGCGTTGATCAGGGCGGCGGCCTCGTCATAAGACGAGGCGCGTACGACCGTTAGGACCGGTCCGAATATCTCTTCGCGGTAGATCGTCATATCGGATGTGACGCGATCGAACAGTGTGCCGCCGGTGAAGTAGCCTTTCTCGTAACCCTGGCGGCGAAATTCACGACCATCCACCAGCAGCGTCGCACCTTCGGCGACGCCGGCATCAATGTAGCCTCGTACCTTGTCGCGATGTTGCTGGCTGACAAGCGGACCCATCTCGCTCTCCGGGTCCATGCCTGGACCGATGTTCAACGCATGAATCCGGGGTACGAGCTTTTCGATCAAGGTCTTTGCCGTCGTCTCGCCGACAGGGACCGCAACCGAAATCGCCATGCAGCGTTCGCCGGCCGAGCCGTAGGCCGCGCCCATGAGCGCGTCGACAGCCTGGTCCATGTCGGCATCCGGCATGATGATCATATGGTTCTTGGCACCGCCCAGGGCCTGGCAGCGCTTTCCGTGCAGAGTTGCAGTTTCGTGGATCGATCGTGCGACAGGTGTCGAGCCAACGAAGCTGACCGCTGCGACATCAGGATGCGTCAACAGCGCGTCGACCGCTTGCTTGTCGCCGTGAACGACGTTGAACACGCCGTCCGGCAGCCCGGCCTCTTTCAACCATTGCGCCAGGAGGATGGACGCGGAGGGAACCTTCTCGGAGGGTTTCAGGATGAATGTGTTGCCGCAGGCAAGTGCCACCGGAAACATCCACATCGGAACCATCGCCGGGAAATTGAACGGCGTGATGCCCGCGACGACCCCGAGCGGCTGGCGCAACGAATGACTGTCGACGCGCGTGCCGACGTTCTCGGTGATCTCGCCCTTCAAAAGCTGTGGCGCGCCGGTGGCAAACTCCACGACTTCCATTCCGCGCTGTACTTCCCCCTTTGCGTCGGAAAAAACCTTGCCATGCTCTGACGTGATCACGGCCGCGAGCTCATCGAGCCGTTCCTCGAGGATACGGAGGAAACGATTGAGGATGCGCGCGCGCCGCAGCGGCGGAGACTTGGCCCAGTCGGGAAAGGCGGTCCGTGCGGCCGCGACCGCCGAAGCGACCTCGTCGGCGCCGGCAAGCGGCACGGTCCCGGATTGCTCGCCTGTCGCAGGATTGTAGATCGGCGCGGCACGGCCGTGCAAAGACGTGACCGGGGCGCCATTGATGAAATGCGGAACGGGATGGGTCATTTGCGGAGTCTCCTCGATGAAACGAATGGCGGCTAGGCGATGCGGGACCGATGCGCGTCGTCGAGCACCATGCTGGCGCCCTTGCGCGCGATCATTGCGGTTGGGGTGTTGGTATTTCCCGATGTGATGGTGGGCATGATCGAGGCGTCGATGACCCGGAGCCCGTCGATGCCTCGCATGCGAAGGCGCGCGTCAAGCGGCGACAGCGGATCCGCCTCGGGCCCCATCTTGATGGTGCCGACCGGATGGAAGATGGTCGTGCCAATGTCGCCGGCAGCGTGTGCGAGTGACACGTCATCGTCGGCGACGTACGGGCCGGGCAGAAATTCCTCGGGTGCGTAACGAGCGAGCGCCGGCTGGCGCATCAGCGTGCGGGTGACCCGAATGGCATCTGCCGCGACGAGCCGGTCCTCGGGCGTAGCAAGATAGTTTGGCGCGGTGTGCTGCAGAGCATGAAGGAGGTGAATAACCGAATTTGATGTGTACAGCTTTATGAGAGATGGGGGTTGGCCCTCCTGCATCGGCGTTCCAGCCGCAGATGCAAAACCACGACACTGTGGCTTC
>NZ_JADYVV010000112.1:0-15580 GCF_020194035.1 Bradyrhizobium sp. BRP56 | reverse complement strand
TGTTCACCCGTCGAGCACTCGCCACCATCGACCAGCCTCCGCCCATCAATCCCAGCCACCGCAAATGCAGAACATCCCCAAACCAGATGGAGTTCTGCTATGGATGACGTTCCCCGGACAGCCCTGCGCCTGCGGGGAGAGGTCGGATTGCGAAGCAATCCGGGTGAGGGGGAGCCTCCGCATACCCTCCTCTCACCTGTTACGACGATAGAGCCCCTCACCCCAGCCCTCTCCCCGCGAAAGAGCGGGGAGAGGGAGAGCAAGAAACATCGATGCGCATCACGCTGATTCACGCCCTGAAGCACTCGATCGTGCCGATCGAAGCATCGTTCGCACGGCATTGGCCGGAGGCGCGGCTGATGAATCTGCTCGACGACAGCCTGTCGGCCGACCTCGCGCGCGACGGCAAGCTCGCCGAGCGGATGACCGAGCGCTTCCTGACCATGGGCCGCTATGCGGCAAGCACCGGCGCCAACGGCATTCTCTTCACCTGCTCGGCGTTCGGGCCGTGCATCGAGGCGGTGGCGCGCGAACACGCGCCGATGCCGGTGCTGAAGCCGAACGAGGCGATGATCGAGCAGGCGGTGGCGAAGGGCAAGCGGATCGGCCTGCTCTCGACCTTTCCGCCGACGCTGGTCTCGATGCCGCCGGAATTTCCGTCACAGGTCACGCTGGTGCCGAAGCTTGCCGAGGGCGCGCTGGCGGCGCTCGACCGCGGCGACCGCGCCGAGCATGACCGCATCGTTGTCGAGGCGTCGAGAGACCTCGCCGACTGCGATCTGATCGCGCTCGCGCAGTACAGCATGGCGCCGGCGGCCGAGCGCGTCGCCGAAGTCACCGGCCGCGAGGTGCTGACGACACCTGATAGCGCGGTGCTGAAGCTAAAGGCGATGCTGGGGGTTTGATCTCCGTCATTGCGAGCCACCCGGTCGGCGCGAAGCGCCGCCGGATGACAGGCTCCGCCAAGCAATCCATTTCACCGTATACGTGGATCGATGGATTGCTTCGTCGCTTCAGCGCAAAATTGCTTCGCAATTTTGTCGCGAGCTCCTCGCAATGACACAAGGTCGCGGCTCACGCCCCCGCGTCGTGCACGTTCAGATCGACGCCTTGCGGATCCCTGATCGTCGACACCGTGATCAGCGAGATCAGCGACAGCACCGCGATGTAGACGCCGACGCGCCAGGACTGGCCGTAGGTGCCGATGATCCATTGCGCGATCATCGGCGCGAAGGCGCCGCCGAAAATGGCGCCGAGCGCATAGCCGATCGAGACGCCGGAATAGCGCACCTTGGCCGGAAACAGCTCGGCATAGAGCGCCGCCTGCGGGCCGTAGGACAGGCCGAGCGCAACCGTGAGCCCGACGGCGCTGACGAAGAACAGCAAGAGGTTCTTGCTGTCGATCAGGAACCACATCGGCACCGCCCACAGCACCATCAGGGTGTAGCCGATCTGGAAGCAGCGCACGCGGCCGATTTTGTCGCCGAGGATACCGCCGAGCAGCGTGAAGATGAACCAGCTTACTGCAGCGAGCGTGCCGATCAGCAGTAGCTGCTCGGACGGCATCTTCAGTGTATTGGCGCCGTAGCTGATGATGAACGCGATCAGGATGTAGCCGGCCGCATTGTTGGCCATGAAGATCAGCGCGGTGCGCAAAATCTCCTTGCTGTGATTGCGCATCAGCTCCTTGAGCGGCGCAGAGGATTCCTTGTGCCGGCGCTGCATCGCCTGGAACACCGGAGACTCTTCGACCGTGCGGCGGATCACGATGCCGACGACGATCAGCACGATCGACAGTAGGAACGGAATCCGCCAGCCCCATTCGATCATCGCCTGCTTGCCAAGCGTCGCGGTGAGCACCCACAGCACGCCGGTCGCCAGGATCATGCCGAGCGGCGTGCCGATCTGCGGGAACGAGCCGAAGAAGCTGCGCTTGTCGACGGGCGCCGATTCCACCGCCATCAGCGCCGCGCCGCCCCACTCGCCGCCGGCCGAGAAGCCTTGCAAGATGCGCAGGAGAATGAGGAGTGCCGGCGCCCAGGCACCGATCTGTGCGTAGGTCGGCAGCAGGCCGACCAGCGCGGTCGCCGCCCCCATCAACAACAGCGTGACGACGAGCATGTTCTTGCGCCCGAAGCGGTCGCCGAGATGGCCGCAGACGATGGCCCCTAACGGGCGGAACAGGAATGAGAGGCCGAGCGTCGCGAACGAGACGATCTGCGCCAGCAGCGGATTGTTCGCGTTCATCGGCGCGAAGAACAGCGCGCCGAACACCAGGCCCGCCGCCTGGGCGTAAACGAAGAAGTCGTACCACTCGATGGTGGTGCCGACGAGCGTTGCGGTGAGGACCTTGCGCTCCTCATCCGACAGTTCAGCGCCGCGCGACCGCGCGGACATTTCGATGGACATGTCGCCTCCCCAAAACCCGTTCTTGAACCTGTTCTTGGCCGCGCGGGCGTGGTCGGCGGCGATGCGCCTGCCCCGCACGGATACTGGGCCCGGGATTAGCAGAGCTTTCCGCCTGGCACGAGCAAAATAGTTGCATCCGCAACGATATTCGGCGAATTGTGCTTTTGGTCCCGGTTCCCGACCCCGCTACCTCGACCGCCATCGGCGGGCAGCTATCCCGAAACGCCGATTGTGCATCGCAGCAAGATCGCTACGATGCGAGGATTCCCAAGAGGTTGCTAAGTGTCTGACATCAATGCCGATGCCTGGGTTTCCTCAGGCCACCGCCCGATGGGCTTTCCCGAATTCGTCGTCGTCATCGCCTCGATCATGGCGCTGAACCCGCTGGCGATGGACATGATGCTGCCGGCGCTGCCGAACATCCGTTCCGCGTTCCAGATCGCCGACGCCAACCGTCCGCAGATGGTGCTGTCGATCTTCCTGGTCGGCTTCGGCGTCGGCCAGTTCGTGATGGGCCCGCTGTCGGACCGCTTCGGCCGCCGCCCGGTGCTGCTCGGCGGCATGACGGTCTACACCATCGCCGGCCTGCTCGCGATCATGGCGCCCTCGTTCGAGACGCTGCTGTTGGCGCGCGCGCTGCAAGGGCTCGGCACCGCGGCAACCCGCGTGATCGCGACCTCGATCGTGCGCGACTGCTACGCCGGACGGCGGATGGCGAGCGTGATGTCGCTTGCGATGATGGTGTTCATCGCAGTCCCCGTGATCGCGCCGTCATTCGGCCAGGCGGTGATGCTGCTGACGCATTGGCGCGGCATCTTCGTGCTGCTGATGATCTACGGCGTGATCGCGCTGGCCTGGAGCGCGATGCGGATGCCGGAAACGCTGCCGCTGGAATTGCGCAAGTCGCTGGCGATCCCGGAGGTCTTGTCCGCGTTTCGCCAGACCGTCACCAATCGCCAGACGCTCGGCTATGCGCTCGCTGCCGGCGGCGTGCAGGGCTCGCTGTTTGCCTTCGTGTTCTCCTCGCAGCAGATCTTCACCGAGATCCTCAAGCTCGGGCATTACTTCCCGGTCGCCTTTGCGGCCTGCGCGGTCGGCGTCGCGATCGCCGGCTTCCTCAATTCGCGTATCGTCGGCCGCATCGGAATGCGCGTGATCTCGCACGCCGCGCTGACCGGCTTTGCCGTCGTCGCAGGCGCCCTGCTGCTGGCGGTGAAGACCGACACGCTGTCGCTGCCGCTGTTCATGGTGCTGTCGGGCCTGATGATGTTCGCGTTCGGGCTGATGATGGCGAATTTCACCGCGCTCGCGATGGAGCCGCAGGGCAAGATCGCCGGCACTGCGTCATCGCTGTACGGCACGATCACGACGCTGCTCGGGATCGGCGTCGGCACCAGGATCGGCCAGGATTACAACGGCACGCTGGCGCCGTTCGCGACCGGCTTCTTCCTCTGCACGCTGGCCGCGCTCGCCATCGTCTTGGTGACGGAGAAGGGCCGGATGTTCCGGCCGCATTATCATCCGATTTGATTGATCCGTAGCCCGGATGCAGCGCAGCGCAATCCGGGATTCTTCGTGCGGGCGACAGGATCCCGGAGTGCGCGGAGCTTGTCATCGGGCGCGCGTTCGCGCGACCCGTTGGCTCCATCCGGGCTACAATTCTGACTGGTTGCATCACTGTAGCCCGCATGAGCGGAGAGATATGCGGGGCAACTGTTCCCGGATGTCGCTTCGCTCAACCGGGCTACAATTCTGACTGGTTGCACCACTGTAGCCCGCATGAGCACAGCGATATGCGGGGCCACTGTTCCCGGATGTCGCTTCGCTCATCCGGGCTACGATTCTGAGATCGCGTCAGGCTTCGCGAGTCCGTCCGACGCTGCTTTGCGCCCGGGCGGGCGCCACCGCACGCCGTCGGGTCGCCGCGAATCCCTCCATCCCCAGCTGCCACTGCAGGCCCACGATCGCGCCCTTGGTCGGCTGCAGCAGCGCGAGCGCGCTGAACAGCGTGAACGGCAGCCAGATCGCCAGTTGCAGCCAGGCCGGCGGCGCGTAGTTCATCTCGAGCCACAGCAGCGCCGGCACCACGACGTGGCCGACCACGACGATGACGAGATAGGCCGGGAAATCGTCGGCGCGCTGCGGGGTGAAGTCCTCGCTGCAGACCTCACAGTGATCGGCGACCTTGAGAAAACGGCCGAACAGATGGCCGCGCCCGCAGTTCGGGCACTTCATCGTGAAGCCGCGCCACATCGCCTTTGGCAGGGAAACCGTCTCGGTCATCGTCGTTTTCCTTTGGCCGTTGTCCTTGACCTGATCTGATGATCCATACAATATGCCTCCTAGAGCATACAATCAAAGACAAAGCGCCGGATTGCATGGATTGGATCCCTACGGTTTCGGAATGGCACGGCCCGATGTTCCTGCGCATCGTCGATGCGCTCGCCGCCGATATCGCGAGCGGCCGGCTGGTGCGCGGCCAGCGGCTGCCGACCCATCGCGCGCTGGCCTCGGCGCTCGATATCGATCTGACCACGGTGACTCGCGCCTATGGCGAGGCGCGGCGGCGCGGACTGCTCGACGCCCGTGTCGGCCAGGGTACGTTCGTCTCGGAGACCACCGCGCGCGCCACCTCCGACCTGCCTGCGCCCGTCAACATCGACCTGTCGATGAACCTGCCGCCGCAGCCGGTCGAGGCCAATCTCGACCTGCGCATCGCGCAGGGACTTGCGACCATCCGCTCCGAGACCGGGTTCTCCGCCTATCTCGGCTACACGCGTCCGGGCGGCACCACTGAGGAGCGCGAGGCCGGCGCCGCGTGGCTCGCGCCGCGGGTGCCGCAGGCGGCGGCCGACCGCATCGTGATCTATCCGGGTTCGCAGGCGATCATCTTCAACGCGCTGCTGGCGCTGACATCGCCGGGCGATGTCGTGGTGACAGAGGCGTTGACCTTTCCCGGCATCAAGGCCGCGGCGGCGCGGCTTGATGTCCGCCTGGTCGGGGTTGCGATGGACGCCGAGGGCGCGCGGCCCGAGGCGCTCGACGAGGCCTGCCGCAAGCACAAGCCGAAGGCGGTCTATCTGGTGCCGACGCAGCAAAACCCGACCACGGCGACGATGAGCGCGATCAGACGCAAGGCGATCGCCGATATCATCAGCAAGCGCGGCTGCGTCCTGATCGAAGACGACGTCTACGGGCCGCTCGAACCGCAGATGGCGCCGATCGCAACCCTGATTCCGGAGCGCACCTACTACGCCGCGAGCATCGCAAAATGCATCGCGCCCGCCCTGCGCGTCGCCTATCTCCTGGCGCCCGATGCCGCCGCCGAGCAGCGCATGCGCGCCGGCATGCAGGCCACCATGCAGATGCCGCCATCGCTGATGGTCGCGCTGGTCACGCAATGGCTGCGTTCCGGCGTCGCCGCCGACATCATCCGCGCCATCCGAAACGAGGCGGCGGCGCGCCAGCAGCTTGCGACCCGCTTCCTCAAAGGCGTCAGCTATGCGGCGCGGCCGGCGAGCCACCATCTCTGGATGCCGCTGCCGAAGCATTTCGACGGCACCGACCTGTTGTCGCATCTGATGCGCAACGGCCTCGCCGTGGTCGGCGAAGACGCCTTTGCGGCGGGCGATGCCGCGCCGCGCGGCCTGCGCGTGTCGCTGGGTGCGGCACGCAACCGCGCCGAACTGAGCCAGGCGCTGCAGGTGTTGTCGAATGCGGTGCGCACGCCCGTCGGCGCTACCCAAATCGTATAATTCCGGCGATCGCCGGGAATAAACTCGCTCCAAAATGATTATGGTGCGCGGGAGCGCGCGCCGCTAAAACTCTGCGCTCAGGGCATCAGGCAGGGGCAGGCTATTCAATGTCGTGCGGGTATGATCGGGCAGTCCACCGTGCTGTGCTGTCGCTTCGCGGAGCAGTGACCGCGATCGGTTGTCTTGCAGTTGTCATATCAGGCGCGGCGCGCGCCTCCGATGCCCCTGCCCCGGTGCCGGAAAAACTCGAACGCATCACCGCATTCTTTGACAACGAGGTTGCGACAGGAAAAATTCCGGGCGCAGTCATCCTGATCCAGCAGCACGGCAAGCCGGTCTATCTGAAGACCTTCGGCTATCGCGACGTAACGACCAAGTCGCCGATGCGGCCGGACACGATGTTCGCGCTGCATTCGATGACCAAGCCGATCACCAACACCGCCGCGATGATGCTGGTCGACGAGGGCAAGCTGTCGCCGCAGGACCCGCTGTCGAAATACATTCCGGCCTTCGCCGACGTGAAGGTCGCCATCGAACCGGACGGTGGAAACGATCCGGCCAAGGTTGAGCTGGTGCCGCCGATCCGGCCGGTGACCATTGAAGATATCATGCGGCACACTTCGGGCATCACCTACGAATATATCGGTGCCGACTGGATCCAAAAGATCTACCGCGCAGGACATCTGTTCGACGGCAAGTTCGACAACAAGGAATTCGTGGCGCGGCTGGCCAAGCTGCCGCTGTCGCGACAGCCCGGCACGCTGTGGCGCTACGGTCATTCCACCGACGTGCTCGGCCGGGTGATCGAGATAGTCTCGGGCAAGACGCTCTATCAGTTCGAGAAGGAGCGCCTGTTCGATCCCCTGAAGATGAACGACACCAGATACGTGCTCGATGCGGAGACCGAACGGACAAGGCTCGCCGAGCCGCTGCCCTCGGACACCATCCTGATCGAGGGCGAGAACGACCGGCGCGCTCATCCGGAGTGGGAATCCGGCGGCGGCGGCCTGGTATCGACCATCCTCGATTATGCGCGCTTCGCGCAGATGCTGCTCAACGGCGGCGAGCTGGACGGCAAGCGCTATCTCAGCCCCGCAGCCTTCAAGACCATGACGACGGACCATATCGGGCCGGGCTCCGGCGTGGGCCGCGACTATTGGTACTTCCCCGGCGACGGCTTCGGCTATGGCTACGGCATCGCCGTGCGCACCGATCCCGGCATCACCAAGCCGCCGCCGCCCGGCTCGATCGGCGAATTGAAATGGGACAGCGGCAGCGGAACCTATTTCGGCGTCGATCCCAAGCTCGACATGATCTACATCATGCTCGAGCAGACCCAGAACGAGCGCCAGCGCATTACGCCCGCGTTCCGCAAGCTGGTCTACGACGCGTTCAGCCCGGATTGAGCTCCCACCGTCATTGCGAGCGCAGCGAAGCAATCCATGTCTCCGCATGGGGATAGATGGATTGCTTCGTCGCTTGCGCTCCTCGCAATGACGCGGAAACCTTCCCGCCTTACGACTTGCGCCGAACCGGTTCCTGCCTGCGCCGTGCTGCGGCCGCGATCAGGCTCGCGGTGCATTCGTCGCAGACGAACGAACACCCGTCCGTAAACAGGCCGATCCGTGCATCGAGGCCGATCATCGTCGACGATCCCCTCGATAATGCCACCGCAGCACACGCATTGGTGGCGCGACGCCAATTCCCGTTCCATGACGCGCTCTCCAGCCGTCGCAGCTTCCTCTCCGCTGCTTCCCTCACGCTATATACTATCGTATATATCGCGACGACAAGGCAGGCGGGTGAACAATCCGGTCGGGAACCCTGCAGACAACAACCATCGACCGGAGACGATCGCCAAGAAAATCCTGCCTGGTCCAACCAGGTTCATTGAGGAAACGCGATCATGATAAAGAACAATGGCGACGCGGGACGTCCGCGCGCAACGGGAGAACTGCTCAAGATCCGCCGCGCATCGCTAGCGGCCATCATCCTTGCGCTCGGTGCGGCCGGCGCAGTGCGCGCCGAAACAGCTGCGGTCGGCGTTCCCGACAAGAGTTTTCCGGAGAGCGTGACCTCGACCTCCGACGGGACGCTCTACGTCGGCAGCTTCAACCATGGCGGCGTGACGAAGATCTCGGGCGGCAAGGCCGAGCAGCTGGTCAAGCCGGGCGCCGCCGACAGCCGCTCGACGCTGGGCGTGCTCGCCGACGAGAAGAGCGGCACGCTCTATGTCTGCTCCAACGACATTAGCGCTATGGGCGTGGCGGGGCCGAGCGACACCAAGGGCGCCTGGCTGAAAACCTTCGATCTCAAGAGCGGCACGCCGAAGGGCAGCTTTGCCTTGAGCGATCCGAAATCGTTCTGCAACGACATCGTGGTCGGGGCCGACGGCACCGCCTATGTGAGCGATTCCTTTGCGCCGTTCGTCTACAGCCTGAAACCCGGCAGCACGGCGCTGGCGACGTTCGCGACCGATCCGCAGCTCGCGCCCGCCAAGGACGGCGTCGGGCTCGACGGCATCGCGATCGGCGCCGACGGCAATCTTTACGTCACCACCTTCATTCCGGCAAAACTGTTCAAGATCGAGATGAAGGACGGCAAGGCCGGCGCCGTGACCGAGCTGAAGCCGTCGCGGCCGTTCGACCACGCCGACGCGTTGCGGGCGCATGGCGGCGGCTTCCTGCTGATCGAGGGCAACGGCAAGCTCGACAAGGTCACGGTGAAGGGCAGCGAGGCTACCATCGACACCATCAAGGATGGTCTCGCCGAGCCGGTCTCGGTGACGCAGGTCGGCGATGTCGGCTGGGTCGCCGAGGGCAAGCTGTCCTACGTGATCGGCGACAACAAGGGCAAGGACCCCGGTCCGTTCAAGCTGACGCCGATCGCGCTGCCGAAGTAGCGGCGGGCATATCTAGCGGCGTCATTGCGAGGAGCGATAGCGACGAAGCAATCCATCTGGCCGAGCATTCGGTAGCGATGGATTGCTTCGCTGAGCCTGTCATCCGGCGGCGCTTCGCGCCGACCGGGTGGCTCGCAATGACGGGGATGGGCCGCGGCCCTTCGCCTCAAGCACTGCGGTCTCTGGAATACTGTCATCACCCGCATGCGCAGGTTATGACACCGCGTGGTGTGACGCCTTATCGAGAAGCATCCTCATCGTCGTCCCTGCCTGGTGCGCAATTGCGCACCAGGCAGGGACGACGTGTTTGGAGGAGCCGCCGACTCACATCACGATTTCTGAATAATGGAAAAGCACCACTGATTTGCCCGACGAGTCAAGTTGCCGTGTCCGCCAGCAGCCACCGGCGCCTTTGCATGGGGTTGTTTTCGATATTTTGGCAGTGCGCCCCTGCGTCTCGGCACCGATACGGTCGCCCCGCCGTCACCACATCATCCCTCAGATCACATAGAACCCGTGCGTGCCGTCGCGGCGCAGCTGCTCGACGAGGCCGTACTCCCAATCGAGATAGGCCTGCATCGCCTTTTCCGCGACGCCGGTGCCTTCATAGGGGCGCCGGTAGCGGTGCGCGGGATCGGGCCGCGGCACGATGCGCGGCGGGCCGACTTCGAGCCGGCCGTCATAGCCGCCGTCGAGCACATAGACCTCCCAGCCCATCTGCGCGAGCCAGGACGCCGTCATGTCGGCGCGGATGCTTTTGTCGTCGCTCAGCACGATGCGCGCGCCGCGCACGGGAGCGGCCATGTCGATTTCCTGCACCAGTTGGCCGCCGGCATAGTGACGGAAGCCGGCAAGGTGACCGGCCGCGTAATCCTCGGCATCGCGCACGTCGAAGCGATACAGCGTACGGTGCGCGTCCTCGTCCAGCGCGGCGAGTTCATCGATCCCGATGTGACGGACGCCGGCGCGATAGGCGACGTCGCGCGCATTGTCGCCAGCGCCCTTGAACGGACCGATGCCGCCGCGCTTGCTGGCGCCGTGCTCGAGATCGTGCTTCGCCAGCGTCCAGCCGATCGTGCCGTTGCGCAGCGCCCGCACCTTGTTGGGCAGTCCGGCATTGATCAGCGACTGCGTGCCGATGATCGAGCGGGTGCGGCCGGCGCAGTTGACGATGATGGTGGTGTCGGGATCCGGCGCCGCGCCGCCGGCGCGCAGCACCAGCTCGGCGCCGGGCACGCTGACCGAGCCCGGGATGTTCATGGTGGCATATTCGTCGAAGCGGCGGACATCGAGGATCGCGATGTTGGCCTTGTCCGAGATCAGCGCGGCGACCTCGTCGGCGCTCAGCGACGGCGTGTGCCTGCGCGACTCGACCAGCTCGCCGAACGCCTTGGCGTAGGAATTGACGTCCTCGAACACCTCGTAACCGGCCGCCTTCCAGCCCTGCAAGCCACCGGCGAGCGCGGCCACATTGCCATAGCCCAGCGCCATCAACTGCTCGGCGGCGGCAGCGACCAGCCCCTCGCCATTGTCATAAAGGACGATCGGCACGTCCTTGCGCGGCAATCGCAGCTCGGCTTCGAGCGCGATCCGGCCGGCCGCCATGTTGGCGGCAAACAGCGGATGGCCGGTGGCGAATTCCGCCTCATGCCTGACGTCGAGCAGCGCGATCTCCCGGCGCAGCAGCAGCGTTGCGCGGACGTCCTGAGGCGTGACGGAAGCAAGTGTCATGGAATGCTGGCCTGACAGAAGAAAACGGCAGGCTTGCTCTAGGCCGAAATCACGCCTCGTCAATAGCTTTAACCGGCCCGCAACCCCGATCTTCACGAGCGGGGGTCCGGGGAACGAAAGCCCGCCATCCCGCTTTGCTCAACCGGGATGCACTTGCTACGTTCCCAATCGGCCCCGTTGGCGCCCGATCAGGCCTTCCGGACAAGAGAAGGTAGCGGGGCCAGCCTGAAGTCCTGGGAGGATGACCATGAGATCCGTCGGAAATGAACCCTTGTCGCGTCACGCGCTCGCCTTCGTGCTGGCCGGCGGACGCGGCAGCAGACTTCAGGAGCTCACCGACAAGCGCGCCAAGCCCGCGGTCTATTTCGGCGGCAAGTCGCGCATCATCGATTTCGCGCTATCCAATGCGGTGAATTCGGGCATCCGCCGCATCGCGGTGGCGACCCAGTACAAGGCGCACAGCCTGATCCGGCATCTGCAAGGCGGCTGGAACTTCTTCCGGCCGGAGCGAAACGAGAGTTTCGACATCCTGCCCGCAAGCCAGCGCGTCTCCGAAACGATGTGGTATGTCGGCACGGCCGACGCGGTCTACCAGAACATCGACATCCTCGAAGCGCACGGCACCAAGTACATCCTGGTGCTCGCCGGCGACCACGTCTACAAGATGGATTACGAGATCATGCTGAAGCAGCATGTCGAAAGCGGCGCCGATGTCACGGTCGGCTGCCTTGAAATGCCGCGGGCTGAATCCAGCGCCTTCGGCATCATGCATATCGACGAGACCGGCCTGATCCAGTCCTTCCTCGAGAAACCCGCCGATCCGCCGCCGATGCCCGGCAAGCCCGACAAGTCGCTGGCCAGCATGGGCATCTATGTCTTCAATTCGGAATTCCTGTTCGACGAGTTGCGCCGCGATGCCGTTGACCCGAACTCGGCCCACGATTTCGGCAAGGACATCATCCCCTATATCGTGAAGCACGGCCGGGCGATCGCGCATCAGTTCAACGATTCCTGCGTCCGCTCCGGCGACGATCCCCGCTCCTACTGGCGCGATGCCGGCACCGTCGATGCCTATTGGGGCGCCAATATCGATCTCACCGACGTGGTGCCCGAGCTCGACCTCTACGATCGATCATGGCCGATCTGGACCTATGCCGAGATCACCCCGCCTGCCAAGTTCGTGCATGACGAGGACGGACGGCGCGGCCAGGCGGTGACCTCGCTGGTCTCCGGCGCCTGCATCATCTCGGGCGCGTCGCTGCGCCGCTCCCTGCTGTTCACCGGCGTGCACGTCAATTCCTACGCCAACATCGAGAATGCGGTGATCATGCCCTATGTCAATGTCGGCCGCGGAGCGCGGCTCCGAAACGTCGTGATCGATCGCGGGGTGAGGATTCCGGAAGGGCTCGTGGTCGGCGAGGATCCCGAATTCGACGGCAAGCGCTTCCGCACCACCGAGAACGGGATCACGCTGATCACGCAGTCGATGATCGACAGGCTGGGGACATGACGCCCATCCGCGTCCTCGCAGTCGCCTCTGAAGTCTACCCGATCGTCAAGACCGGCGGCCTCGCCGACGTGGTCGGCGCGCTGCCGGCGGCGCTGAAGCAGCACGGCGTCACGACGCGGACGCTGGTGCCCGGCTATCCCGACGTGCTCAAGGCGCTGGCCGCGGCGGAGACGCTGCTGCACTGGCCGGAATTCTACGGCGGGCCGATCCGCGTGCTGGGCGGCACGCATGATGGCCTCGATCTGTTCGCGCTCGACGCACCGCATCTCTATGCGCGGCCCGGCAATCCCTATGTCGGCCCGGACGGACGCGACTGGCCGGACAACGGCATCCGCTTTGCCGCGCTGTCGCGGATGGCGGCGGAGATCGGCCAGGGCGCGATCACCCCCTTCGTCCCCGACATCGTGCATGCGCATGACTGGCAGGCGGGCCTCGCACCCGCCCTCCTGCATTATGCCGGGCAACCGCGGCCCGGCACGGTGATGACCGTGCACAACCTCGCCTATCAGGGCCAGTTCTCGCCGGACATGCTTGCCGCGTTCGGCCTGCCGGGCGAATCCTACGCGCTCCACGGCGTCGAATATTACGGCACCATCAGCCTGTTGAAGGCCGGCCTGCAATTCGCCGACCGCATCACCACGGTGTCGCCGACCTATGCGCGGGAGATTCAAAGCGACGAGGGCGGCATGGGGCTCGGCGGCCTCTTGCGCGAACGCGCCGACGTGCTGAGCGGCATCCTCAACGGCATCGACATATCGGTGTGGAATCCGGCCACCGATCCCGACATCGCGGCGCGCTTCAGCGCCGAGCAGCCGGCGGAGCGCGCGGCGAACAAGGCGGCGCTGCAGCGGCGCTTCGGGCTCGATCCGGCGCCGGATGCGATGCTGCTCGGCGTCATCAGCCGGCTGTCATGGCAGAAGGGCCTCGACCTGCTGCTCGAGAACATTCCGACGCTGCTCGGCGAAGGCATTCAGCTTGCGCTGCTCGGCAGCGGCGATCGCGACCTGCAGGATCGCTACGCCGCGCTGGCGCGCGACAATCCCGGACGGATCGCGGTCGTGATCGGCTACGACGAGGCGCTGGCGCATCTGATCCAGGCCGGCGCGGACGCGCTCGCGGTGCCGTCGCGCTTCGAGCCGTGCGGCCTCACCCAGCTGTGCGCGCTGCGCTACGGCGCGGTCCCTGTTGTCGCCAATGTCGGTGGCCTTGCCGACACCGTGCTCGACTTCGACGAAGTCGCGATCACCGGCGATGCGCCGACCGGCGTCAAGTTCGCACCCGTCACCTCGGATGCGCTCGCCCATGGCTTGCGCAAGGCAAACCTGCTGTTCAACGACAAGGTGACGTGGCGCCGGCTGCAGCAGGCCGGCATGGCCACCGATGTCTCCTGGCACAATCGCGCCGGCCGCTACGCCGCGCTCTATCGCGAGCTCGCGACGACGCGGCGCTAGAGCACGATCCCGGCAAGTGCCAAGCGGTTTTCCCGCGACAGAACGCGAAGCGTTTTGCGCCGCGATCAGTTCAGCAGATCGCAGGACGCGATGCGGTTGATGTCGGCGAGGCGCCGGTCGGGATTTCCCTTGAGATCAAGGCTTGCGACGAGATCGAGCAACCGGCCATAGGCGCGGTCGGCGACCGCGACGGGCAGCGGCTCCTCGTCGAAGGTCTCGACGTAATTGCCGACGAGGCCGCTCAGCAGCCGGCAAACGCCGCGTTGCTCCGGGTCGTCCTTGCTCAGACTCTCGAGCTTTTGCTGGAAGGTCCTGAAGGTTCGCAACCCATGGGGCTGTTGCGAAAGCCAATTGTGCAAATCAGGATACAGATCGGTCATATCAGCCTCTTCAAAATGGAGAAGAAGCTACCGGCTTATACAGCCGATCACGGTTCCGCGCCATCGCGATTTTTGCATGCATCCCCTGCCCTGCCGCGCAGGCCGTGTCATTGGACTGGCATGTCCTGCGACTAGAGTCGCGCGAGGGCCGGCAAGATCCTGTAGCGCGCGATCTCGTGCGGATAGTCGCCGCGATTGGCGAGCAGCACGATGCCGAGTCTGCGCGCCGGCACCAGGCCGACATAGGCTGAGGCGTTATTGAGACCGCCCGGCTTGTCGATCACGGTGACGCCGTCCAGCCGCACATGCTCCCATGCCATCGCCTGGCCGAACTTCTCGTCGACGCGAAAACTCTCCCGCTCGGTCATCTGCAACGCCGCGCGCAATTCGGGATCGACCACCGCGCCGTCGAGGCAGGCGCCCAGCAATATGCCGAGATCGCGCGCCGATGAGAATATCTGGCCGGTGCCTGGAAAATCGTAATAGCGCTGCTGATTGCCCGGCGGACCGATCGCCGTGCCGTCGTGGGAGTAGCCCTGAACCACACGCTGCATCATCTCGGGCGCCATCCTCGCGCGGTTGTCCTCGCTACGGTCTGGAACGAAGGTCGACGTCATTCCGAGCGGCTTGAGGATACGGCTCCCGATCAACGTCGCGATCGGCATGTCATAGCGCCGCTCCAGCACCAGCTGCAGCAGGACATAGCCGGCATGGCTGTAGATGCGCTGCTTGCCCGGCTGCTCTCCTGCCGGCGGCGTCCATGCATTGAGCATCGCGATGAACTGATCACGGCTGAAGGTCCCGACCGGCCATGGCGGATGATCGGTCGGCAGCAGCAGCCCCGACGTATGATTGACGAGCTCGCCGATGGTGACGCGGCTGACGTAGTCGCCGTTGAGCTCGGGCAGATACTTGCCGACCGGATCGTCCAGCCGCAATTCGCCACGCTCCGTGCCGAGCGCGACCAGCGTCGCCTCGAACAGCTTGCGCAACGAAGCGAGATTGAACAGCGTGTCCGGGGTGACCGGCCGCTTCGCCGCGGCGTCAGCGAAACCGTAATTGAAGAAGGCGACCCGCCCGCCGGCATAGACCGCCGCGGCGAGGCCGCCCGGGTCGGCCGCAGTCGCGGTCGGCGCGAGTTCCGTCGTGACGATGTCCCTGATCTGCGCGTCCATGTCGGAATCCGCGCGCGCTACCCCAAGCACGCTACCAGCGACCACGAACAGGACGGCCGCGATCCGGACGGTGAGCCATTGTCTCATGATGAACGAAATCGGGACGATGTTGCGATGCGACCTGCAGACTAGTCTGTTCAGTCGTCCGTGAAGAAGGACTAAGCCACTGATCGGGAATCTCGATTTGGGCTAAGGGGCATTTCCAGATTGCAAGGTTTTGATGCTTTGGGCGTCAGAACCTTGCGATTTGGTTTTCGTGGATTCCCT
>NZ_JADYVV010000111.1:0-16966 GCF_020194035.1 Bradyrhizobium sp. BRP56 | reverse complement strand
ACAACTTCGGCCTGCTCCTGCGATGGCTCGCACAACTCCTGTGTGCCATCATCCGGGCCATCGCCGAAACTGTCCCGGCTCAAAAGATCGCTTAAATCAGCGCTCGTCCGCGTTCTTCACGGCGGACTACCCATCCTACGGACTACGAACAGCGATGCCTCACCCCACGCGCCGCCACGGCGTCACGCTGACATCCTGCGCGGCATCGATCAGCTGCGGCGCGCCGGCGTGCAGGCCGTGCGCTGAGAGCACCTGCGGCGGGGTGCGGGCGGGGACGCCGGGAAAGCACGGCTCGCCGTCGGGGATGCGCACCTTCGGGGCGACCGAGAGCCAGAACGTGTCGTAGCGGTCCATGAACATGCCGAACACGCCCGGGCCGCCGATGATCGCGACCATGCCCGAGGTCACGCCGGCCTCGCGGCTCGCGGTCTCGAACGGGCAGCCGGCGGGATTCCACAACAGCGCCTTCGGATTGTCGGGGTCGGGCGCGGTCGCCGCGACCTTGCTGGTCAGGATCAGGCGCCGCCGCTTCGGCGCGTTCGGCTGCTCTTCCTGGGAGTGGCGGCCATGCACGACGAGGTCGGCGCGGTCGAGGGCCGCGGTGAAGAACCGCTTGTCGCCCTCGATCTTGAGGTCGTCGGGCATCACATTCCGCGCATTCGCCAGCCGGCCATCGGCGGAGACGATGACGAAGCCTTCGATACGCAGCGCCGGCACCAGGATTGTCGCCGGCGTTATTGCTGATCGACGGTCGTGACGACGCTGTTCACCGGGCGCGAGCTTACGGTCGGCAGCTTGACGTCCTTGGCGAGCTCCTGCTCGTATTGCGGCAGCACCGTCACCGGGAACTTGGCGCGCATCGCGACCACCTTGTAGCCGCCGGCCTTGAGCTGCGTCAGCAGCGTGGGCAGCGCTTCCGCGGTGTGCTTCTGGAAGTCGTGCATCAGGATGATGCCCTTGCCGAGCTTGTTCAGCTTCTTCATCACGGTGTCGATCACCTGCTGCGGCTTGCTCGCCTTGAAGTCGAAGGAGTCGAGGTCGCAGGAGAAGATCGCGATGTTGCGGTTGCCGAGATAGGTCACCATCTCCGGCGGATGCTGCAGCGCCGGGAAGCGGAAGAACGGCGAGGGTGAGGTCTCGAGCGCCCACTTGACCGCAGCGTAGCCGCGCTCGATCTCGTCCTTCTTCTGATCCTCGGTCAGCTTCTTGTTGTTCAGATTGGCGTGCGACCAGGTGTGGGCGCCGACCGTGTGGCCGGCGGCATAGACCTGCCGCAGGATTTCGGGGTGATAGGTCGCGTGCTTGCCGATCGGGAAGAAGATGCCCGTGGTGCATTCATCCGCGAGCGCTTTCAGCACTGCCGGCGTGTTGCCCGGCCACGGGCCGTCGTCGAAGGTCAGCACCACCTCATGGTCGCGCAGGAAGTCGAGCTGCTTGAAATGCTCGAAGCCGAAGCCCGGACCGCCGGTGGTATCGATCTCGACCGTGCGGCCGACGCCGAGCGCGTTCGGATTGTTGCAGGCGGCGCGCGCCGGCTGCGGCGGTTGCTTCGGCGGAACCGGGGCTGCGGTTGCGGTTGCCAGGGCCGGTGCTGCGGCGGCGGGCGACGGAGCCGCGGCCGCTGGTGCCGCCGGTGCCGCAGTGGCGCCCTTGGGGGGTGACGTCTGCGACCAAGCTGCGCTCGACGCGAGCAACGATACGGTCCCCGCAAAAATCAGACCTGTCGCAATGCGCATGGCGTGTTCCCTGCTGCTCGCGCTCCCGGCGCCGGCATTGCCGCGACCGGGTCGCTTCGCCCCCAACCGATCGTACCCTAGTCGCAGTGGCGACGCCAAGGCAATGAACGTGGCGCGCGCGTGTCCAAAATCCTCGCCGGATCAGTTAATTCCGGGGATTATCGTCATATCTCAGGCGGCCGCCAATGCCCGTGCGATCCCGGTCTTGATGCGCGTGTCGTCGGGCGCAACCGACTCAGCGAAAACGTCGGCGATGTAGCCGTCGCGGCCGATCAGGTATTTGTGAAAATTCCAGCGCGGCACGTCCTTCGGCCGAGCCTCCGCCGCCCAGCGGTAGAACGGATGCGCGCTCGTTCCGCGGACGATCGCTTTCGCCGCGATCGGGAAGGTGACGCCGTATTGATGCTGCGCAGTCTCGGCGATCTCGGTTGGGCCGCCGGGCTCCTGGCCGCCGAAATCATTGGAAGGGACGCCAATGATGACGAAGCCGCGATCGCGGAATTCGGTCCAGAGTTGCTGCAGGCCGGCATATTGCGGCGTGAAGCCACACAGCGAGGCCGTGTTCACGATCATCAGCGGACGGCCGGCATAGTCGGCTAGTCTGATTTCGCCGCCGCCTAGTGCCGGAAATGAGAAGGCGTAGGCGGTGATCCGGCTCATCGCGGGCTGCTCGGCACGCAGCGGGCGGGATGCCGCGGCTGCGGCGATCGCGGTCACGATCAGTGTCCTGCGGTCCATCATGGTCTCGTCCCCGGAGCAGATGTCATGGACATCATAATCCAGCGGGCCGGCTCAGGCTTTCAAGAAGGCGTTATGGGCGGGCCCAGTGAGTCGCCCGAACGGAGACCTCAGCGCAGCGGCAGGATGAAGTCAGTGCCTTCGCCGGTCTCGCCCTGGTTTACACCAAGGTCGGAGACGATGATCGATGCGCCGGTGCCGAGCGCTTCGCTGATCCGTGCCATCACGTCGGCCGGAATGGAGATGCGGTCGAGCGCCTCGGCCGGAGTGTTGGTCACCGGCTGAGGCTTGGCCTCGGTCACCGCTGCGGCCGCGACCTTGCGGCGATGCGAGGCACGCTCCTCGACGTCGATGCGGGCGACGTTGCGGGTCGGCAGCGTCACCACCGACCAGCGCAGCAGGTTCGCATCGGTCTTGTCGGCTTGTGCGGTGAACACGTGCGTGCCGAGCGGCCGGTCGCTTGCCGCGATCGTCACCGGCACCTCGAACAGCGGTGCAAAATTCTGCCGCACGTAGAGCTTGGAATCCTTGCGGCTGATGAACACCGCAATCTGGCCGGCGCGCTTCGGCACGTCGATTCTGGCGGTGCCCGGCAGCCGCGCCGGATCCTTCTTGGCGTCGGGCGTATCAGTTGCGGTCGCTGCCTCGGCTGGCTTGTCAGCGGCCTTCGATGCATCGGTCTTCGGTGCGTCGGTCTTCGGTGCATCGATCTTGGGCGCCTCGGCAACACCAGGCTTGGCGGCGTCCGCCTTGGGCTCGTCGGCCTTGGCTTCCGCCTTCACCGGATCGCTTGCGGAGACCTCGCTCTTTGGCGTGTCGGTGCTGGCGGTGGTTTCGCCGACCGTGTTGTCATCTGTGGTCGCGTTGCTGTCGTGGCCGGCGGAATTGCTCTCGGCCGGCTTGTCGGCGGCGGCCGTCTCGGGCTTCACCGTCTCGGACTTATCCGCTGCGATCTTTTCCGCGATGGCGTCGCGCGCCGTGGAAGAGGACGCATCGGACATTGTCACCGACGCACTCGCTGCTGGCATCGCGCTGCTGGCGTCGGCGGTGTGGGTGTTGTCGCGCAGCGACGCGGCGGCATGGCCGACGCTGCTGCGCAAATCGAGACTGGACTGCTTGTCGGCGCCCTTGTCGCTCTTCACGCCGAGCGGCGCATCCATCTTCAGAATGTCGTCGGCAACCGGCTGCTGCGGCGCCACCTTCTGCGTGACCAGCAGCGGGTGCGAGAAACTCTCCGGCGAGATCGTGCCCGGCGTGACGAAGACGCGGGCGCCCATCCGCGTCCAATTGTACATCTTGACCGCGAACGACATCGGCATGCGGATGCAGCCGTGGGACGCCGGATAGCCGGGCAGCACGCCGGCGTGCATGGCGATGCCCGACCAGGTGATGCGTTGCATATACGGCATCGGCGCGCCGCTGTAGATGTTGGACTGGTGATACTTCTGCTTCTGGATGACGCTGAAGACACCCATCGGGGTCGAATGCCCCTTCATGCCAGTCGACACCGGGCTCTCGGCATAGAGGCCGTTGGCGTCGTAGAGGCTGACCCGCTGCTGGTCGATCGAGACCGAGATGATCAGGGGACCTTGCGGCTTGCTGCCGGCCTCCTTCTCGATCGCCGGATTCTTCTTGGCTGTGCTGCGCTTCGGCTTTTGCCGGTGCGGCTGTGGCAGCGGCTCGTAGTCGCCGTAGAAGGCGGAGTCGCGGTTCCAGTAATAGAGCGCTGCATCGGCCTGCGTGGAGGCGGCGACGGTGCCGGCGGTCGTCAGAATTGCCAGCTGCCAGAACCGCTCATTCGCGAAGTCAAAAACCGAAATCCGCCGTCCACCTGCGCGCATATTCCGAATCCCAGTCCAAACTACATGTTGGTTGTCGCAGACGCACAACGCGTTCACCAGCGCAAGCGATCTAACCCTTCCGTGAGGGCGGTATTTTCGACGAAAGAGTAACAAAAAAGCCTCACAAGAGGTTAAAGCGCCGCGTTCGATCACCGAACTGTCAGCGCCTTCCTGTGCGGCGTTTGCGCACTACATAGGCGGGACCCACCCCGCGGAGACCTCAATGACATCGAGAACTGTGAGCTTGTGTGACCTGCGACGGTTGTCTCGATGGGGATGCGCGGTGCTGCTGATGTTGCTGGCTTTGGGGCAGGCAGGTCCTGCGGCCGCGGCCGACGAGCCGGACCTGATCTTCCGCCGCTCCACCGTGTTCAAATGGGTGAGCCCCAACGACAAGCTCGCGACCTATGGCGTCGACGATCCCGAGGTCGAGGGCGTCGCCTGTCACTTCACGGTGCCGGAGAGGGGCGGCTTCAAGGGCTGGCTTGGCCTTGCCGAGGAAGTCTCCGATATCTCGCTGGCTTGCCGGCAGATCGGGCCGATCCGCTTCAAGACCAAGCTCGGGCAGGGCGATGACATGTTCAGCAAGCGCCGGTCGCTCTTCTTCAAGAAGATGCAGATCGTGCGCGGCTGCGACGCCAAGCGCAATGTGCTGGTCTACATGGTCTATTCGGACCGCCTGATCGAGGGCTCGCCAAAGAACTCGACGTCGTCGGTGCCGATCATGCCGTGGGGCGCGGCCGATGCTGCCGTGCAGAAGTGCGGCGAGTTCATTCAATAGCTGGAGCAGGGGCTTGGCCCAGGCGGCTGAGTCGGTGGGCGAGCTAGCGCTCGGTTTGCCCGAACTGCCTCGCGCTGATGCCAAGGCCCGGCTTGACCTTCGAGTCGCGGCAGCCGACGAGGCGGACCAGCTTCTGCGGCGCGCACTCATTGTCGCCCATGACATAAGCGCCTTGCTGCGGCATCGCGGCCGTCATCTGCTGCTGGCCGGATTTGCTCGCCGCGGATTCATTGCCAACACCGATGTTGCCATTGCCCACGACTGACATCCTTCGTTGGATCGGGAGGGGTTACGACAACGTGCCACCGCGAAGATGGTTGCACGGCACCCAGACATGAGTCGGCCAAACCGCCGCCCGGTTCACCGCCGCCCTTGCTGTGCTGCTTCCTCTCTCAGCAGAGGAAAGTTAACAAAGCGCGGTAGCTCGTTCAGTTTGCACGCATAATTGGCCGTCGCTCCGGCAGTGGCCGGGTCCGGCATTGTCGCGCGAAGTTTTCAACAGCTTTTCAGTCACGCTCCTGCCGCTGAAATCATTGGTGTTTTCCGCCGAATGTTTCGTGGACCGCTGGTCGACGAAACAATTCGAGTTCCGACGAAACCATTTTCGGCTTGTTCCGCAGAACTCCGGAAACGGCAGATCGTTATCAGACCGTCACACAACGGCGCCGGACGCCGACGAGCGGAATAACGGAGACTGTCAGATGCGAACCATGAGCCTGATCCTCGCCTTCGCCTTTGTGATGGCCGGTTCGTCGATGGCAGGCTCGCCGGACAGCGGTTTGCCCGGTATCGGCACCTTCTCCTATAACGGCTCGCCGGTAGTCACCCCGGTCCCGATGGTGATGGCACAGGCCAACTGAGCGCGACGCAAAAAAACAGAACTGCCGGTAAAGGCTCTCCCAATGGTGCTCCGTATCTGTTCCGCCGCGATGTTGGCATCGCTTGTCCTGCTGGGGCCCTTGGCGGGCGCCGCGCAGGCCCAATCCCAGCTCCCGCTCGAATCGATGCAGATCCGCTCGCTGTACCGCGTGCCTGAACCGCGCGACGAGTTCGTGCGGCAATGCGCACCGCATATGCTCGGCCGCTGGGCGCATCCCGAGGCGGTGTGCGGCTGCCTGCACGACCACGCCGCCGCGACCGTGGACGATCCCGACCTGCGCCAGGCGCTGCTGCGCGGCATCAGCGAGACCGGCGTGCCGACCATCGAGACCGATTGGGTGCCGCCGTCCAAGCAGGGCGAGATCGGCCCGACCTTCACCAAGATCGCCAAGCCGACCCTGCAATGCATGTTTGAGCCGGTCTCGAACTGAGCCGCGCGTCAAAGCAATGAGGACCGCAGCGCCTCGCGACAGCGGGGCGTTTTACTTTTTGGCGAGGCGCGGCACGCAGCTGCGGGTCCGCACCACGCCGTTCTCGCTCAGCCTGGAACCGACGACCTGCTTGATCTGCCCGGCCGGGCACGAGCCGTCATCGACAAGGACGCGCTGGCCGACCCGCAGATCGACGATGTCGCCCTCGCGCATGTAGGATTGCTCGGCGGCGGCGGACTGAGCCATCGCGCCAAGAGCTGCGGCGCTGACCAGCGCGACGAATCCCAAACGCGGCATCGCAGCCTCTTTCACTTGTTCTGGATCTTGAGTCCGTCGGGGCCGACATTGATCTGAAGGCCTTCGGGTTGCTTGTTCGCCTGATAAAGATTGTAGCCGAGCATGCCTGCGATCACGACCAGCGCGGCGATCACGAGATACAGGACGTTGCGATTTGGCATCCGGTATCTCCGTAAGCGGACACTGACTGAACGCGGGCGACCTTAGTCAGGTGACTGCGATTCTCCTAGAGCGCTGCGGCTTGGCGGATGGCTTGACCGATGCCTTGCGCGTCGCGCGCAGCGCGGCGAGCGTAGTCTTCGCCAGTCGTTCCGCCGACGCGACGAGTTGCGGAACCGGGTGACCGGAAAATCCCAGCACGAAGCCGGGCAGTGGCGGCGCGCGATGATAGGTCTCGGCGAGCAGCCAGCCGCCGACGCCGGCATTGGCTTTTGCCTGCGCGGCAATCAGCGGATCGGTCGCGGGATCGAGCCGCGCCACGAGGTGCAGGCCCTGCGAGGGCACGGGAACCGTGAGCGCGCCGTCGGATGCGCTCACAAGCGTCGACGCCAGGACGTCGCGCGCCTCGCGATAGAGTTTGCGCGATTTGCGTAAATTGGCCGCGAAGGCGCCGGAGTTCAGCATGTCGGCGACCGCGCCTTCCATCAACGTGGCGGGAAAGCGGTCGAGCGCGGCGCGCGCCGCCGTCACCGGGCCGATCAAGGCTTCGGGCAGGGCGCAATAGCCGATCCGCAAGCCCGGAAACAGCGTCTTCGCAAACGTGCCCATATAGATCACGCGGCGCAGATGATCGATGCCGGCGAGCGACAACAGCGGCGCGCCGTCGTAGCGGAACTCGCTGTCGTAATCGTCCTCGAACACGAAGGCTCCGGCGTCCCGTGCCCAGTCGAGCAGCTCGAGCCGGCGCGGCATCGACATCTGCACGCCGAGCGGAAACTGGTGCGAGGGCGTGACATAGGCAGCGCGCGCTTGCGGCGCGGACGCGCGCCCCTTGTCGATGCGCATGCCCGACATGTCGACCGGCACCGACACCGGACGATAGCCGCAATGCTCGATCGCGCGCCGCGCCGCCGGATAGCCGGGGTCTTCGCACCAGACCTGGTCGCCGGGCTTGAGGATCGCCCCCAGCACGATGCGCAGGGCATGCAGCGTGCCGGACGCCAGCATGATTTGGTCGGGGTCGCAGCGCAGCCCGCGCGCCGACAGCAGATGGTCCGATATCGCCGCGCGCAGCTCGCTGCTGCCGCGGGGATCGCCGTAATGCAGATGCTCGGACCCGAAGGCGCGCAGCCTGCGTCCGGCGAAGGCGCGGAAGCGCTGCAATGCGCGCTCGTCGATATGGGTGCAGCCGAGCGACAACGCATTGTGCTGTGGCGGCTCGATCGCGATCCTTGCGCGGCGCGGTGCGGCGGCCTGCGCCGGAATGCGCGCCGCGACGAAAGTTCCGGAGCCCGTGGTTGCCACCGCAAAGCCGTCGGCGATCAGCCGCTCATAGGCCGTGGTGACGGCGTTGCGGCGGAAGCCGGTCTGCTTGGCGAGCGCGCGCGACGGCGGCAGCGGCTCGCCCGGCTTGACGAGGCCGCCGACGATCGCGTGGCACAGCGCCTGATAGAGCCGCTGCTGCGAGGCCGCGCCGGGGGTGACGTGCGGGCCGGTGAGATCGAGCGGCAGCTCGGCCTTGCGCGCCGCGGGCTCCCGGGAATTGGTCGGAATTTTTCGCATGGAATTGGCACTATCGCAGACCAAATGAGCCGCTACAACTCTGGACAGATTCCAGATTTCGAAAGGCACCGCCGTGACCGAAGGCGCATCCGCTCCGTCCTATCCCATGTCGTCCCGCAACCGCGTGAAGCGGCGCCACGACCGCGGCTTCTACGACCACGTCACCGTGCACAAGATCCTCGACGCCTCGATGCTGTGCCACGTCTCCTACGTGATCGACGGCCAGCCCTATTGCACGCCGACCTTCTTCTGGCGCGAGGGCACCAGGCTCTACTGGCACGGCTCGAGCGCGAGCCGGATGCTGGAGAACCAGTCCGAAGGGCAACGCGTGTGCCTGACGGTCGCCCATCTCGACAGCCTTGTGCTGGCGCGCTGCGGCTTCAACCACTCGGCCGACTATCGCGCGGTGATGGCGTTCGGGTCAGCCTATCTCGTCACCGACCCCGCAGAGAAGGAACGCGCGATCGTCGCGATGGTCGACCGTTTCTTTCCCGAGCGCACCGCGAGCCTGCGTGCCAGCAACAAGCAGGCGATCAAGGCGACCTCGTTCATCGCGATGGAGATCGAGGAGGCTTCGGCAAAAATTCGCGCCAAGGGCGTCGCCGACGATGACGAGGATTACGAGTTGCCGATCTATGCCGAGCGCATTCCGGTGCGCACCGTGCTCGGCGCGCCGGAGCCGTGCCCGCGGCTGCTCGACGGCGTGACGCGGCCGAAGACGCTCGATGGCTATTCGGAGGGCCGGCTGCTCGAAGATGCATTGCGGGACGCCTATTTTGCGCAATACCCCGCGGAGTGAAATCGGGCTACGCTGCGGCTCCCGCCTGATCTGTTTTCCCGATGGAGCCAAAGCATGACTGCCGAGACGCAACAACGAATCCTTGCCGCCGTTGACGAGGGATTCGATGCACAGCTTGCGACGACGCAGGCCTTTGTCGCGATCCCCTCGACCCGCGGCGCCGAGGGGCCGTGCCAGGACATGATCGGCGATCTCCTGCGCGAGCGTGGCTACGAGGTCGACGACTGGCACATCAATCTCGACGAACTGAAGGACCTGCGTGGCTTTGGCCCGATCGAGCATGATTTCTCGAAGGCGCGCACGGTGGTCGGCACCTACCGCCCGGCCACCAATGCCGGCAAATCGCTGATCCTGCAGGGCCACTGCGACGTGGTGCCCACCGGTCCGCTCGAGATGTGGGAGACGCCGCCGTTCTCGCCCGTCATCAAGGACGGCAGGATGTATGGCCGCGGCGCCTGCGACATGAAGTCCGGCACGATCGCCGCGCTCTATGCGCTGGATGCGATCAGGAAGGCCGGCCTGAAGCCGACGGCGCGGATTCACTTCCAGTCCGTGATCGAGGAGGAGAGCACCGGCGTCGGCGCGCTTTCGACCTTGCAGCGCGGCTATCGCGCCGATGCCTGCTTCATCCCGGAGCCGACCAACGGCACGATGATCCGCTCGCAGGTCGGCGTGATCTGGTTCCGCCTGAAGGTGCGCGGTTTCCCGGTGCATGTGTTCGAGGCCGGCGCGGGCTCGAACGCGATCATGGCGGCGTATCATCTGGTGCATGCGCTGGAGCAGCTCGAGATCGCCTGGAACGAGCGCGCCAAGGCCGACCGCCATTTCAAGGGCGTCAATCACCCGATCAATTTCAATCCGGGCATCATCAAGGGCGGCGACTGGGCCTCCAGCGTGCCGGCCTGGTGCGACGTCGACTGCCGCATCGCGGTCTTGCCGGGCTGGTCGATCGCCGAGTGCCAGAAGGAGATTCTGGCCTGCGTATCGGCGGCGGCGCGCGATCATCGCTTCCTCTCCAACAATCCGCCGCAGGTCGAATGGTCGGGCTTCCTGTCGGAAGGCTACGAGTTGGTGAACTCCGAGGCACCGGAAGCTGCCTTCGCCAAGGCGCATCAGGTCGTCTATGGCGGCGCGGTCGAAGACCGCGCCTTCACCGCGTTGACCGACACGCGCTTCTACGGTCTGAACCACAACATCCCGAGCCTCTGCTTCGGCGCCACCGGCGCGGCGATGCACGGCTTCAACGAATATGTCGAGCTGGAGTCGCTGCGCAAAGCGACCAAGGCGATGGCGCTGTTCATCGCGGAATGGTGCGGCGTAGAGAAGGCGTAGGTAGTCTCTCCGTGATTGCGAGGAGCGAAGCGACGAAGCAATCCATTTCTCGGCAAGCGGTGACATGGATTGCTTCGCTTCGCTCGCAATGACGACGGCGAGAGCTTAAGGGGGCTCCGGCCACAACGCCTTCACGATCGCATCGAGCCCGTCAGTCAACGCCGCGGGGCCGGGCTGCAGGATGATGGGCGACTTGATCTCGACGATGCGGTCGTTGCGCACCGCCGGGATGTCGCTCCAGCCCTCACGCTTGCGGATGCGGTCGGGCACGACCTTCTTGCCGCACCAGGAGGCCAGGATCACGTCGGGCATCGCCGCGCGCACGGCGTCAGGCGTGACGATGCGATCCTTGGCCGCTTGGTGCGCGCGCAGATGCGGCAGCGCGTCCTCGCCGCCGGCGATCTCGATCAGTTCGGACACCCAGCCGATGCCGCTGATCAGCGGATCGTCCCATTCCTCGAAATAGACTTTTGGCCGCGGTGCCGCACGCGGCGTTGCCGCGATCGTCGTCAGCCGTTGTTCGAGGTTTTGCGCGAGCCGATCGGCGCGGTCGGCGGCACCGACCATTGCGCCCAAGGTGCGGATCATCGCGAGGATGCCGGCGACGTCGCGCTGGTTGAAGACGTGGACGGCGACGCCGGCGCGCACGAGATCGGCAACGATGCCAGCCTGCAGATCGGAGAAGGCGAGCACCAGATCCGGGTCGAGCGCGAGGATTTTTGGCATGTCGGCGGAGATGAACGCCGACACGCGCGGCTTCTCGCGGCGGACCTGCGGTGGCCGTACCGCATAGCCGGAGACGCCGACGATGCGGTCTTGCTCGCCGAGCAGATAGAGCGTCTCGACCGTCTCTTCGGTCAGGCAGACAATCCGGCGGGGAGGGAAGTCGCGCATGGCGGGCGGTATGCAGGCTCGGAGGCACATTGTCACTGATGTCATGACGTCATTTGCGCCATTACCTCAGACGTCATTGCCGGGCCCGCTCGGGCAATCCATCATGCCGATATCAACCTCGAAGAAGGCCACAAAGCAGGGAGTGCCCATGACACCGCTCGAAAAGATCCAGTCGATGAGGATGCCGTTTGCGGAACTGAAGGGCGTCACCTTCACCGAGGCTGATCAGGATCGGGTGGTCGCGAAAATGGTGGTGCGGCCGGACCTCTGCACCCTCCGCAACACGATCCATGGCGGCGCGGTGATGGCCTTTGCGGACTCGGTCGGCGCCGCTGCGACCGTGCTCAACCTGCCTGAGGACGCCAAGGGCACCACGACGCTGGAGAGCAAGACCAACTTCATCGGCGGCGCCAAGGAGGGGACGACTGTGATTGCGACCGCAACACCGGTTCACCGCGGGCGGCGGACCCAGGTGTGGCAGACCAGGCTGGAGACCGAAGACGGCAAGCTGGTCGCGGTGGTGACCCAGACACAGCTGGTACTATGATGGGGCGATAATGTGATTTTCCAATCACCACATGCCTTAATTGAATGAATCTCGGTACTTGAATTTTATGGTGCGTCGCACAATATAGGAGTGCTAGGGACTCGACGCCTCCTCGAGGGCTACCAAGAGGAGTTATGAAATGAACTATGATTCCATTCGTTCGACGGCCGCCAAGGGCACCGTGCGGACGTTGAGCCAGCAGGAAGAGCTTCCGCTGCTGCGCGATCACCTGCTGCGGCTGGATCGCACCAGCCGTCATGATCGTTTTCATGGCTTCATCGACGACAGTTTCATCCGCCGCTACGCCGAACGCTGCGCCAATGACGGCACGGTCATCATCGCCTATTTCGAGGACGGCGTGGTCCGCGGCGCGGCCGAATTGCATCCGCCGGAGCAGTCACCGGATGCCCAGCCCGAGATCGCCTTCAGCGTCGAGCGGTCGGCACGGCGGAAGGGCGTCGGTAGCACCCTGTTCCGCAAGCTGATCGCCGAGGCGCATGCCAAGGGCTACGGCAGCCTGCGCATCACCACCGGCGCACAGAACGATGCGATGCGGGCGCTCGCCACCAAGTTCGGTGCCCAGTTGACCTTCCGTCATGGCGAGTCGACCGGCAGCATCGATCTGAGCGAGCAGCAGCAGCCCGAAGCGGCGCCGGCTGTCGCCGCGGTGACGCCGGTCGAGGCTGCGCACGCGATCGTCGAAATGAACCGCGCGTATTGGCGCATGGTGATGCAGATCTCCGGCTGGGGCCGGGCGGCCTGAATCGGCAGCGTTTCCAAGCGAAGTGGATACCGGTTCGCGTGAAGGACACGAGCCCAACAAGAATCTCAGATCAAACGAAAAAGGGTAATCCACTCAATGGATTGCCCTTTTTCTTTCAGCAATTGGATGGTGCGTCTCAGGTGCCGGTGCGCTTGTCGGTCGCAAAGCGGCGGACCACGCGGCGCTCGACTACCACGGAGCGCTGCGCGCCCTGTTCGCCGGCGATGACACGGGTTGCCGTGCCGGTGCGGGCACTGACGCGCGCGGTCTTCTTCACCTCGGCGAGCACGTCGTCATAGGGCAGCCCCATGAGGGCCGACGCGATCTCGGCCTGGGCCTCCACGTCATCGGTGATGCCGATGGCAGCGAAGATTGCTTCTTCCAGCGTCGGCGGATCATGCCGCACGCGCCGGGTGCCATACTTGGTGTTCCAGTCTCCGCTCATCGCCGCCTCATCATTGAATCGCGGGAGATACGTAAGGTCCCCAATGTTGCATTGCAATATGAATGTGAGATGGCAATCCAGCCATGCAGCTAGAGTCTCTCAATCTTGTGAGCGTCATAAAGTTCGATGGTGGTCGCCGCCGCCGCGAGAGATTGCAGCGAGCGGACGAAATCGCGTGACGCGGGGACCGCGAAATGCGCCGCCAGCGCGGCGCGGTCGGCCCATTGCTCGAAGAACACCAGTCTGAGCGGATTCTCGCAGTCGACATGGACCGCGTGGGAGATGCAGCCCGGCTCGGTGCGCGAGCGATGCACGTGCTCGAGGCTCAAGCGCCGCACCGCGTCGAACGAGTCGGGGCGGGCGGTGACGCTGCCGGTGACGACGATCATGATATCCCCCTCCAATGCGCGATGAAGCCAAGTCATCATCGCGCTTTAGGTTCTTGTTTGAGCATGATCTTTTCGGAAAACCGCTTCGCACTTTTCCGGATCATGCTCTACGGGGCGGCTTCTGCCCCGGATGCACTCGTCTGTTGCTGCGGCCAGCGCTTCAGCGCGGCGCGACCGGCATCGGTCAGCACATAGATGCCGCGCTCGGCGCGATCGAACCAGCCATAGACATTATGCAGCAGGATCTTGCCGGCGTCGGGAATATCCGCGCGAAGGTCGCGTACCCGCCGCGGCCCATCCGAAAGCGCACAGGCGCAGGCCAGCGCCTGCTGCCGGTAGGCGGTCATGATCGGCGCCCGCGTCGATCCGCCCATTGCGGGATCGCCCTTGCGCTTCTGGTGCTCGGTGATCAGCCGCGAACGTTTCTTCGGATTGCGGCGGGGCGCGGCGGTCGGCGGCGGCACCAGCACCTCGACGTCGCCGCGATCGGTCACGCCGAGCATGCCGAAGCCGAGCCGCCGGCACAGATTGCGATAGCGCGCGTCGCTCTCGCGGCCCTTGCCGCGGGCCGACACCTTTGCCGCGATCCAGACCTCGTCGGCGGCGCCGGCGCGATCGACCGCCTGCAGGATCAATTCGAGATTGAAGGCGAGCTTGAGTTCACCGACCACGACGACCGGTGGATCATCGCCGCTCAGCGCCACGAGGTCGCAGCCGCCGATCTCGCCCTTCACCGTGAAGCCGAGCTTTTCCAGGAAGCGTTTGACGGGCAGATAAAGCGCGGTTTCCAATAGGCAGGCTCCTGCGGCATCGGCCGCGACTCGGTGCGCCAGCATAGCGCGGAATCGCGCCCGCCGAGGCGATTGGAATTTGCCCAAGGCAGCGCCGAGCGGCTATTGTCGGAACCGGGACCAGGCGCAGCTCATGATCCGGAACGGGCTCTATCACATCACCGTCGAATTTCTCGACGGCGTCTCTGGCGGCAACCAGGGCGTCATGGTGCTGCGCGACGGACAGATGCGCGGCGGCGACTCGTTTTTCTTTGCCTACGGCACCTACACCGCAGCCGACGGCAAGTGGAAGGGCGAGGTCACCAACGAGGAGCATTCGCCGACCTATGGCGAGCGCCCGGTATGGGAACGCAAGGTGGTCACGATCGGATTTACCGGCACCTACACCGACCAGACCGCCGAAGGTGACGGCATGGCGCTCGCCGGCAAGCAGAGCATCCGTTTCCGGTCGAAGCTGCGGCTGCTGGTTGCGGACTGAATTGCCGATGCTGGTCGCGCTCGCGGCCTCAGCTGGATCAGGCGATCATATTCTGCGTGCGAGCCGATCCAGAACCAGAGGTATCCCTCGTTTGTTTCGACGGCAAGCGCGCGATAACGCAAGCCAACCCGAACAGACCAAAATCGCCCGATCTTCTTGAATTGTAGAGATGGATGACGTGGATTGCGCTTCAACAGCGCAAAGTTCGCGTCGGCGAGCTCACGGATTGGAACGGGTAGTTGTTCGTAGGCAGTAAAATTTGGGGGAGGCCGAGTGCTTCACAAGTCGCGCGACTGTCCGGCGCGATGAGCTGCCAAGGCCTCGTCCGCCAGGGCGTCGAGTTTCCCGGCCTTTGCGTCCCGTTCGATCGCTGCATCGAAACGCTCTGCATCGAACGTTTCAAACCAGGCGCGAAAGCGGGCCAGCTCATGAGGAGGCAGCCGTTCGACGGCCTTTTCGATGTCTTCTGCAGTAGTCATCACGAACATATAGCATTGGCCAGATCGACCCGAAGGGCGTCCGGGAGAGGGAGCGTGTCTAAACCCGCCCGTTCACCGGCAGCAGCGCGCCGGTGACGGCGCTCGCGGCATCGCTGGCGAGGAACAGGATCACCTCGGCGAGCTCTTTCGGCGTCACCCATTTGGAGATGTCGGCCTTCGGCATCGCAGCGCGGTTGGCGGCGGTGTCGATGATCGAGGGCAGCACGGCGTTGACCGTGACCTTGCCCTTGAGTTCCGCGGCGAGCGACTCGGTGAGGCGGTGCACGCCGGCCTTCGAGGCGGCATAGGGACCCATGCCGGAGGCGGCCTGCAAGGCGCCGAGTGCGCCGATATTGATGATCCGTCCGGCGCCCGACTTGGTGAGATGCGGGATGGCGGCGCGCGAGGTGTTGAGCGCCGTCATCACGTTCATCGCATACATGCGCTGCCAGGTCGCCGGATCGCCGTCGCCGACCGCCTCGAAGGTAAAGCCGCCGGCGATGTTGATCAGCCCGTCGAGCCGGCCGAAATGCGAGGCCGCCTTGTCGATCGCGGCCGTCGCCTGCGCCGTGTCGGTGAGGTCGACGCCGCCCAGCTCGATATGGTCGGCCGTCGCCGCAAGCGATGACGCGGCATGATCGATGCCGGCGACGCGCGCGCCGCGCGCCAGCGCCTCTGTGGCGACCACTTTGCCAAGCGCGCCGAGGGCGCCCGTGATGACGATGGCTTTTCCTTGCATGGCGGTCTCCGCATTCGCGAGCAAACGAATGCCCACTATGATCAGGCGGAATTCATTTGCAATGCCGCCAATTTCGCCGCCTACTGCGCGTATTCATCAATTCATTCACCTCAAGGATGTTTGCGATGCCGACACCCAGACCGTGCGAAACCCATCTCGACCTCGTCAGGTTCGGACATAAGCTGCCGCACTTCGCGGATGCGCTGCGGCATCAGCGCAAGATCAAGCTGGTGGCGCTTGGATCGTCGTCGACCGCGGGCGCCGACAACATCCTGCCGTTCCCGCCGCGGCTCGAGATGCTGCTGCGGCAACGCTTCTTCGGCCGGATGATCGATGTGATCAATCGCGGGATCGGCGGGCAGGAGGCGCCGGAGGAATATTCGCGCATCGAGTCCGACGTGACGGCTGAGGCGCCGGTGCTGGTGATCTGGCAAGTCGGCACCAACGCCGTCTATAAGAGCTACAATCCGGCCGAGGTGCGCGCGACGCTGGAGGCCGGGCTCGACGTGCTCGCGGCGCTTCCGCTTGACGTCGTCGTGATGGATTCCCAGTACACGCAGGCGATCGTCGGCACGGAAGCTGCGCTCAATCTCGCCAACGTGATCATGCCGATGATCGCCGAAGTGACTGCAAACAAAAAGGTGAATCTGTTCAGTCGCTTCGCGCTGATGAAGCGCTGGACCGATGACGGGATTCCACTCGCCGAGCTCGACGATGGCGGGCAGCTTCATACCAGCGAATGGGCGACCAATTGCGTAGTCGTCCGTGAAGAAGGACTAAGCCACTGATCGGGAATCTCGATTTGGGCTAAGGGGCATTTCCAGATTGCAAGGTTTTGATGCTTTGGGCGTCAGAACCTTGCGATTTGGTTTTCGTGGATTCCCT
>NZ_JADYVV010000110.1:0-17009 GCF_020194035.1 Bradyrhizobium sp. BRP56 | reverse complement strand
CGGACCGAGCTGCCATTGGCCGATAGGCAGGCAATCTCGCATCGGTCGTCCAGAGAGAGCTGCTTGTAAGTCCGCCCCATGGCAACACCTCCTCAAGGAAGTGTTGCACTTCGTTTGTGAACTCAGGGGACCCATAACCACGAATGCGAGTTATGGCAGGACGCTGGGGCCGCTTCCCCTTCGACAATCAAGATTGGTGGTAATGGGTCCCGGCCTTCGCCGGGACGACGCAGGATGGCCTTCGCCGGGACGACGGCGGAGGTAGATGGGCCGTCACCCCGCTGCCGTCACGCAGTTCACCCACAGCACCACGGCCTTCGCATCGCGCGCCGGGTTGGAAAACCGGTGCGGGCGGCGGCTCGCGAATCTGAAGCTGTCGCCCTGCTTTAGCGTCCAGGTCTCCGTATCCACCGTCAGCGTCATCTCGCCCTGGAGCACGAGGCCGGCCTCTTCGCCGTCATGGGTATAGAACTCGTCGCCGGTGTTGCCGCCGGGCTCGAGATGCACCAGGAACAGGTTGAGCCGGCTCTCGCTGCCGGCCGGGCTCAGCAGCTGCTTTGAAATTCCCGTGCGCCACAGCTTCAGCTCGGCGCGCTGCACCTCGCGGGTCACGATGCCGCCGGCGCCGTCATCCCTGGGCGTCGCGCCGAACAGCGCGGCGATGCCGACGCCGAGTACGTCGGCCAATGTCGCCAGCACGCGCAGCGAGGGCGACGACAGGCCGCGCTCGATCTGGCTGATGAAGCCGATCGACAAATCGGTGCGCGCAGCGACCACCTCCAGCGACATTTCCTTGCTGCGGCGCAGGTCGCGGATGCGGCGTCCGACCGCGAGATCCATCGCGGGCTCGGCCGGCTTGCCGGCGGGTTTCTTGACCGGTTTCTTCACCGGTTTCCTGGCCGGTTTCTTGGCCGCGCGGCGTGCCGTTGCGGGCTTCGCTGCCGCGCCTTTACGCATTCTGTTGCCGCCGCTCACGTCAGTCCGCTTCCTTCATGTGCATGAAAACCGCTTGCATTGGCCGCGGTTTCGTGACCACAATTTCATACTGGTGAAAATAGGCTGGAACGGCGTCGACCGCAACCAAAAGCCCGAAACGCGCGGGCGATGCGGCGCCAAGGCCAGCTTCGGGAGGTGTTGCGATGTCGTTTCAGCGTCTCGTCCAGGCCGCGGTGGCGGCGCTTGCCCTTGCCGTGACCGCGCCGTCAGGGGCGCAGCAGGTGCTCAAGGTCGGGTCGACCCCGACCGGCATTCCCTTCACCTTCCTCGACACCAAGACCAACTCGATCCAGGGCATCATGGTTGATCTCGCCACCGAGATCGGCAAGGACGCCGGCTTTACCGTGCAGATCGAGCCGATGCAGTTCTCGGCGCTGATCCCCTCGCTGACCGCGAACAAGATCGACATCATCGCCGCCGCGATGTTCGCCACCGCCGCGCGCAAGGAGGTGATCGACTTCTCCGAGCCGGTCTACACCTATGGTGAAGGTTTGGTGGTGCCGAAGGCCGACACCAAGGCCTATGCCTCGCAGGAGGATCTGAAGGGCACCGTGGTCGGCGCCCAGGTCGGTACTGCCTTCGTCGATGCGCTGAAGAAGACCGGGCTGTTCAGCGAGGTCAAGGTCTACGATACCATTCCCGACATCCTGCGCGACGTGAATGCGGGCCGCCTCAAGGCCGGCTTCGCCGACTATCCGATCCTCGCCTACAATCTGCAGCAGGGCAATTTCGCCGACGTCCGTCTGGTCGACGGCTACAAGCCAGTCACCGTCGGCACCGTCGCGATCGGCGTCCGCAAGAGCGACACCGAACTGCTCGCGAAGATCAACGCCTCGCTCGCCAAGCTGAAGGCCAACGGCACGATCGCAAAGATCCTGGAGAAATGGGGCCAGAAGGCCAACGCGTCGTGACGCGCGTGTGCTTCTACTGGGCTTGCCGGGCTACGCAAGAGTGACCCGTCACCCCCGCGCAACGGCTTCGCCGTTGTCGCTGGAGGAGCGCGTAGCGCGTCTCGAAGGGTCGACGGCCACCAGCCGGGCCGATTCATCCTTCGAGTCGCGGCGAAGACGCCGCTCCTCAGGATGACGGAGGTAACGTTCGAATAGTGTCGGGACTGGATACGTTGAGCCGATGCAAAAATTCTTCCATGACGCCGTCGAGTTCGTGCCGATCCTACTGCAGGGTGTCTGGGTGACCATCGTCGTCACCGTCGGCTCGCTGTTGCTGTCGACCGTGCTCGGGCTGGTGTGGGCCTTGATGCGGGTGTCCGGCATCGGCGTCCTGGTCGGGCTCAGCGCCTCGCTGATCAACGTGATCCGCGGCATCCCGATCATCGTGCTGCTGTTCTACATCTACTTCGTGATGCCCGATTTCGGCGTCGCGCTGTCGGCGCTGCAGGCCGCGATCATCGGGCTCGGCATCGCCTATTCGGCCTATCAGGCGGAAAATTTCCGCGCCGGCATCGAGGCGATCGACAAGGGGCAGATCGAGGCGGCGCAGACCATCGGGATGGGCTGGTGGCTCACCATGCGCCGCGTGGTGCTGCCGCAGGCGGTCAGGATCATCCTGCCGCCCTACGGCAATATCATGATCATGATGCTGAAGGATTCCTCGCAGGCGTCCACGATCACGGTCGCCGAGCTCGCGCTGCAGGGCAAGCTGATCGCCTCCTCGACCTTCAAGAACACCAGCGTGTTCACCCTGGTGGCGCTGATGTATCTCACCATGAGCATCCCGCTCATCCTGCTGGTTCGGCACTTCGAGAACAAGGCGAACCGCAAATGATCGAGCTCCGCGACGTCCACAAGAGCTTTGGCAAGGTCGAGGTGCTGAAGGGCATCACCGCCTCCGTCGCCAGGAGCGAGGTGGTCTGCATCATCGGCCCGTCCGGCTCCGGCAAGTCGACCATCCTGCGTTGCATCAACGGGCTCGAGAGCTACGATCGCGGCGAGATCAGCGTCGAGGGTGCGCGCGTCGACAGCAATGACCGCTCGATCGTGGCGATCCGCACCCAGGTCTCGATGGTGTTCCAGCGCTTCAACCTGTTCCCGCATCGCACCGCGCTCGAGAACGTCATCGAGGGGCCGCTTTATGTGAAGAAGGAGCCGCGCGAGCAGGCGATCGCCCGCGGCCGCGCGCTGCTCGCGCAGGTCGGGCTCGCCGACAAGGCCGAGGTGCATCCGCCAAAACTCTCCGGCGGCCAGCAGCAGCGCGTCGCGATCGCGCGGGCGCTGGCGATGCAGCCGAAGGCGATCCTGTTCGACGAGCCGACCTCCGCGCTCGATCCGGAGCTGGTCGGCGAGGTGCTGTCGGTGATGCGCAAGCTCGCCGACGACGGCATGACCATGGTCGTCGTCACCCACGAAATGGGCTTTGCCCGCGACGTCGCCGACCGCGTGCTGTTCATCGACGGCGGTGTCATCGTCGAGCAGGGCGCCGCCAAATCCGTCCTCAACCAACCCCAGCACCCGCGCACCCAGGATTTCCTGCGCCGCGTGCTGCATCCGCTGTGATCAGGCCACCTGCAATGAACGCGCCAATCCGCCTGCCGCTGCCGCCGAGCCTCTATGCCGACACCGCGGTGCAGGCGACGCCGACGTCTCAGCTCACATCGGACAAGAGCGTGCCGGTGGCGATCATCGGCGGCGGCTTCACCGGCCTGTCGACCGCGCTGCACCTCGCCGAGCAGGGCGTGCTTGCGACCGTGCTCGAAGCGCAGGAGCCGGGCTGGGGCGCCTCCGGCAACAATGGCGGGCAGACCAATCCGGGACTGAAGCACGACCCCGACCAGATCGAGCAGGATTTCGGCGCCGATCTCGGCCGCCGCATGATCGAATTCTCCTACGGCACCACCAACTTCACGCATGACTTGATCCGCCGCTACCAGATCCCCTGCGAGGCCAGGCAGAACGGCACGCTGCGCGCCGCCTACAACGAAGCCAGCGCAGCGGCGATCGAGACCACGGCAAAGCAATGCATTCGGCGCGGCATGCCGGTAAAGCTGCTCGACGCCGCCGAGATGAGCCAGATGACCGGCAGCGGCCGTTACCTCTGCGCCATGCTGGATGCGCGCGGCGGCGATTTGCATCCGCTGAGCTATGCCCGCGGGCTGGCACGCGCCGCGGTCGGGGCCGGCGTCGCCGTCCATGGCGAGACCCCGGCGCTGCGGCTGCGCCGCGACGGCGGCCGCTGGCGGATCGAGACGCCGCGCGCGGTCGTGCTCGCCGACAAGGTGCTGCTCGCGACCAACGGCTTTACCGATGATCTCTGGCCGGCGCTTCGCCGCAGCATCGTGCCAGTGTTCTCGTCGATCGCGGCGACCGCGCCGCTGTCCGAGGCGATCGCCCGCGCGATCATGCCGACCCGGCCGGTGCTCTACGAAAGCGGCCACATCACGGTCTATTACCGCATCGACCAGCACAATCGGCTCTTGATGGGCGGCCGCGGCCCGATGCGCTGGATCAGCAAGCCGACCGACGTCGCCTATCTGATCCGCTACGCCGAGCGGCTATGGCCGCAGCTCAAGGGCGTCAGCTGGACCCACGGCTGGAACAGCCGCCTTGCCATCACCGCCGATCACTACCCGCATGTCCATGAGCCCGCGGAGAATTTGCTGATCTCGCTCGGCTGCAACGGCCGCGGCGTCGCGCTCTCGACCGCGATGGGCGCACAGCTGGCGCGCCGGCTGATCGGCGGCCCCAAGGCCGAGATCGACATGCCCGTGACCGGTATCAAACCGATCCCGATGCACGCCTTCTGGCGGGTCGGCGTCACCACGGCCGTGCTGACCGGCCGGGTGCGGGACTACCTCGGTGTGTGAGGCATTTAACACAATTACAGAATGTGCTGGGCTAATCTCGCGCGTCGGATATATTCGCAGTCTTTACTGGAAGGCTGTTCATGCAGTGCGAGCGATGCGGCCGCGCAAACCGGGCTGGCAACGATTATTGTGAAGATTGCGGTGCGCCATTAGGCCTCAAATGTGACTCCTGTCAGCATGTGAACGGGCCATCCAGCCGCTTCTGCGGCCGCTGTGGGACCGCGCTCGCCGCGGGCAGCGTCCGTCCCGATGCGCCCTCGCAGCGGCTGCTCCGTTCGCTCAGCACCAAGGGCGGCGAACGCAAGAACCTCACTCTGCTGTTTGCCGATATCCGCAACTCGACCAATCTGATCGACAGCCTCGGCGATCCCGAACTCGGCATGCGGCGCCTCGAGCCGGTGCTCGACCTGATGAAGGAGGCCGTCCACCGCTACGACGGCATCGTCAACAAGATCCAGGGCGACGGCGTCATGGCGCTGTTCGGCGCGCCGCCGCGCCCGCATGAAGATCATGCGGTCCGCGGCTGTCTCGCCGCGCTCGCCATGCAGGATTCGGTGGCCAGGCTCGCCGATCCCGGCATGCAGATCCGGGTCGGGCTGCACACCGGCGAAGTCGTCGTTCAGACGGTGGAAAACACCATCTACCAGACCTACGACGCCGCCGGCGCCAACGTCCATATCGCCAACCGGATGGAGCAGATGGCCGATGAGGGGGCGATCCTCATCACGCGGGACACCTATCTCGGCGCCAGGCAATTCGTCGAGGTCATGCCGCTCGGCATGCAGACCATTCGCGGCATCTCGTCGCCGGTGGAGGTCTTCAAGCTGACCGGGCTGCTCAGCGCGCCCGCCAGCGACGTTTTCCGCAGCGGCCGGCGCCTGACCTCGATGGTCAACCGGACCGAGCAGATGGCGGCGTTGGAGCATGAGCTGTCGCGTGCAGTTGGCGGCGACGGCCGGGTCGTCGGCTTGGTCGGCGACGCCGGCATCGGCAAGAGCCGGCTCTGCTTCGAGTTCGCCGAAAACTGCCGCCGCAAGGGCATTCGCGTCTACGAGGCCCGCGTGCTGGCGCATGGCCGCGCCACACCGTTCCAGCCCGTGCTCGAGCTGTTGCGCGACATCTTCGGCATCCGCGCCAAGGAGCCGATCGAGACGTCCCGGCGTCGCGTCATCGACCATTTTGCCGAGATGGCCGCGTCGGAGCAGGAATTGCTGGTGCTGCTCGAATTCCTCGGCCTTGCCGATCCGGAGCATCCGGCCCCGAAGCTCGATCCGCGTGCGCTGCGGCTGCAACTGCTCGAGCTGGTTCGAACGCTGGTGCATGCGCGCCCCGGCGACACGCCGGCGGTCGTCATGATCGAGGACCTGCACTGGATCGACGCCGCGAGCGAAGAGTTCGTCGAGACGCTGGTCGATGCCATCGTCGGCACCGCGACGTTGCTGGTGGTCAATTTCAGGCCGGGCTTCACGGCACCTTTCATGCAGCGGTCGCACTACCGTCAGATCGCAATCCCGCCGCTGCCGTGGTCCGATTCGAACGAGCTGCTCCGCGAGCATTTCGGCAGGCATCCCTCGCTGGCCTCGCTGAGCAGCAACGTCATTGAACGCGCGCAGGGCAATCCGTTCTTCATCGAGGAGCTTGCCAACACCGTCGTGGAGCGCGGCAATGTCGAGGGCGAGCGCGGCAACTACCGGCTCAAGCATGGCGTCGATGCGGTGCCGCTGCCCGCGACGGTGCAGGCCGTCGTGGCCGCCCGCATCGATCACCTCGAGGATATCGCCAAGCAGGTGCTCGAGACGGCGGCCGTGATCGGCCGGCTGGTCGCGATGTCGGTGCTGCGTCCGGTCGCGGCGCTGCCGAACGACGATTTGCAGAACGCCATCGCGCAGCTGCGCCAGGCCGAGCTGCTGTACGACCTGCCGCCCTACGACAAGGGATTGCTGGCGTTTCGCCATCCATTGATCCAGGAGGTCGCTTATGCAACCCAGTTGCGATCGCGGCTGACCACGCTGCATGCGACCGTCGCCAAGGCCATCGAGGGCTTCGACTGGGGCAAGCTCGACGAGTTTGCCGGGCTGCTCGCCTATCACTACGAGGCCGCGGGCCAGCCGCTGGAGGCGGTCACCCATTTGCAGCGTGCGGCGCGCTGGATCGGCAAGACCAACTCCGCCGAGGCAATGAAAAGCTGGAAAAAGGTTCGCGCCCTGCTGCAGGACCAGCCCCCGTCCGAATATGTCGACCGGCTGCGGGCGATGTCGAGCGGCCAGATCCTCAACTTCGGCTGGCGTGAGGGCATGTCCGCCGAAGAGGTTAAGCCCTACGCCGAAGAGGCGATCAAATACGCACGCGCGGCGGACCCGGTGCACGAGCCGATCCTGCTCGGCGCCTACGGCAGGATCCTGGCCGCGACCGCGGCCGCCGACGACTATGTCAAGCTCGTGCAGGACGCCTTGAAGCTCACCTCCGGCACCGGGGACGTCGGACGGTTTGCGACGGTCAATGCCATGCTGAGCCAGGCGTTCTTCCTGTCGGGTCGTCTTGCCGAGGCGCTCGACGCCGGGCAGGTGGCGGTTGCCGCGATTGCCGAGCAGGGCGGCTTTCACAACAACGTCACACTCGGTCTCAACCCGAACCAGATTCTCGGCTTCGACGTCGAGCACTGGATCAGGTGTCTCGGCACCAGAATTCTGGTGCGGCTCGGCCGGTTCGACGAAGCCGAACGGCGGATCGCCGAGGTGCTGCGAGCCGAGCCGGAGCGCTTCGCCGCCGTCGTGCAGTTCATTCCGCATTTTGCGATGGTGGAGATGGGCTGGAGCCGCGGCCGGCCGGAACTCGCCAAGCCGCATGCGGCGAGGATCGCCGAATTGGCCGAGCAGTCCGGCACGCCCTATCTGCGGGTCGCGGCGCTCGCCAGCGCCGGCCTCGCCAGCGGCGCCGCGGGCGATTTCAAGGTTGCCGCCGCCCAGCTTCAGGAAGCGATCGACTTTGCGCGCTCTGCGCGAGCCGGCCTCGAATTCGAGGCGCGCATGCTGGCGGATCTGGCCGAAGCGCTCTATCGCGCCGCCGACCACCATGCAGCCCTGCAAGCGGTGGACGAGGCGCTGATGGTCGCGCGGCGAAGGACCGATCGCATCGCCGAGCTGCACGCGACCGTGCTGCGCGGCCTGATCGTTTGCGCCTTGGGCAGCACGTCACATGAGGAGCTTGACGAGATTGTCGGCGGCGCTCAGAATCTGCTCGATGTCTCGGGGGCAGTCTATTTCACACCACAACTCGATCAGCTTCGATTGCATCTTGAGCGACGCTAGACGCGACGATTTTTCATTTCTGGAAACAAGGTACTGAGGGGGTTTTAATGGGACGGATGATTCAAGACGATACGACGCGCGATGTCCTTGATCTGCTGAACAAGCGGTTTGGTCCCGGCGGGATCATGGAGATGGTGGAGCTGCAAAAGGAGTTCGACATCTTCTCTCCCAATCATCCCCTCGAACAGTCGTTCCGGCTGATCGGGATCGAACCGGCCGACCGGGTCGAGCGGAAGCGCTGGTATACTTTCCTCGGCACGCTGAAGGACTATCCTTCCGATCAGCCCAATGTGAGCGGATACAAGCGGGTGGTCCAGGCGTTCCGACAGGCGCTCACGCAGGGTCCGTATCTGCCGGTGCTCGTTAGCGTTCACGCCATGAAGGAAAATCCGAAGGTGACGTTTGCAGCCGATGGCCATACGCCGCTGATCTACTCGACCCAGTCGTATCGGGTTCTGTCGATCCCGACCAAGCCAAGCCAGGTCGCCCGCAAGGAGCTTGCTGCGATGGCGAAGCAGCGGCGGGCCAAAGCCAAGAAATGAGCAAGACGTGAGCATCGCAGCGGAGACCGCAGGTGTCGGCGCCGAAGGCGACCGGGCGCGATTCTCCGACCTCTATGCCGATGTCGAATCCTACTACAGCGCGCGGGTCGCCAAATACGGCGCCACCCCGCGCGGGGTGGACTGGTCCTGCCAGGCCACCCAGGACCTCCGCTTCGTCCAGTTGCTGAAGCTCTGCGACTTCTGCGCACCGTTCAGCCTGAACGACATCGGCTGCGGATACGGCGCGCTGTGCGCCTATCTCGCAAGGCGCCATCCGCAAGCGGAGATCGATTATCTCGGGATCGACCTGTCGCTCGCCATGATCAGCCGCGCGCGCCGCCGTTTCTCGGCGCCGGGGCGCCGCTTCAAGGTCGGCAAGGGCAGCCTGCGTCGCGCGACCTATTCGGTCGCGAGCGGCATCATGAATGTCGATGTCGGCGGCTGCCGCCGATCCTGGGAGGCATTTGTCGCCGGGATGCTGGCCGACCTGCGCCGCGCCAGCCTGCGTGGCTTCAGCGTCAACTTCGTCACCGGGGAGGCCGCAGCCACTGCAAATGCGGATGCGGCGCAGGTGCAGCTGTATTGCACGAGCCCCGAGCCGTGGATCCGGTATTGCGAACGCGAGCTTGGCTGCACCGTCGAGACCGTCGACGGCTACGGACTGAACGAAGTCACCCTGCTGGCGCGATGTAGGGATTGCTGATCGGGCTGCGGACTATCGCTTGTCGAGAATCCGCAGCTCGGCGGTGGCGCTGGCGACCGTCACATCGTTGGCGTCGATCAGATCGGCTTCGACGATCATGTCGCGGTCGGTCTGCGAGATGACCTTCGCCTTGGCCGTGATCGGGCCGATGCGCGCCGGTTTGAGAAAGCGCGTGGTGAGGGTCTTCGTCACGACGGTCCGCGTTGCGGGCAGCGCTGCGAGCGCGCCGAGGCCCGTCGCCGAATCCAGCATCGCGGCAAGGAAACCGCCCTGGATCGTTCCGTGGCGGTTGGTGAACAAGGGTTGCGCCTCGAAACGGACTGTGGCGATTTCACCGTCGAAGCCCAGCCACTCGCGTCCAAGAAGTCGCGCGCCGGGCGGCACGTCTGCGCTTGCTTCACTCAAGCCGGTCACCGCGATTGTTGTCGGTCCAAATGTATCAGCCCGTCTGGCTCATGCAATAAACTCAGTGTCGTCCCTGCCTAGTGCGCAATTGCGCACGAGAGCAGGGACGACGACCTCAATGAACCGCGACTTGCCGTCACCCCTCCGCGACCGCGTCGCCCCAGGGCTGGAACGGCTCGGTGACGCCGCTGTTGGTGGTGCCGTCGCGCAGCACGACGCTCGGGCAGGCGAACTTCATCGGCAGGGTCTGGATACGGGCCTCCTCGAAGTCGAAGCGGCCGCGCAGCGCCTCGCGCACGCTGGCGGGCAGGCGCTTGTCGCCGATCACCACGGCGCCCTCGCTGGCGTCGATTCGGGGCTGGTGGATCGCGGCGTCGAGATCCATGCCGAAATCCATCACGAAGGAAAGCAGTTGCGACACCGCCGGCAGGATGCGGCGGCCGCCCGATGCGCCGGCGGCAAGCGTGCGGCCGTCGGCGGCCTGCGCCACGACAGGCGTGTAGTTGGTCAGGCAGCGCTTGCCGGGCGCGAGCGAGTTTGGTGCGCCTTGCGTCGGATCGAACCACATGATGCCGTTGTTCATGGTCAGCCCGGTGTTCGGCGTCACGAATTTGGAGCCGAAGGTCGACAGCAGCGTCTGCGTCACCGCGGCCATGTTGCCGTCGCGGTCGACTGCGGAGAAATGCGTGGTGCAGGACGGCGCGATTGCTTCGGCGCCGAGCGCGCGCCGGCCGTCGACGTCGCCCATGTCCTTCAGCCGCTCGCGATAGGCGGCTTGCAGCGCCTCGGCATAGGCTGCGTAGGCCGCCGCATCCGGACCGCCCTGCGCGGGCGCCAGCGACTTTTGCAAAAGGCCGAGCGTCCGCGCCATGGTCGGACCCGCGGTCAGCTCCGGCGTCGCATAGACCGTGCCGCCGCGATAGGGAATCTTCAGCGGCTCGCGCAGATGGGCGCGGAAGGCGGCGAGGTCGCGCACCGACAGCGCGCCGCCGGCGGCCTGGATGTCGTCGGCGATGCTGCGCGCCAGATCGCCCTCGTAGAAATCGCGCGGGCCGGCCGCGGCGAGCTGCGCCATCGTCGCCTTCAGCTTGTCCTGCGGCATGCGGACCACCGACCTGATGCCCCATTGCGCATTCGGCGGCAGGCCATCCTGCAGATACGCCGCCGCGCTGGCGGGATAGCGCCGCAGATCGGCGGCGGAGCTTGCGATCATCGCGGTGGTCCACCAATCGACCAGAAGGCCTTCGGCGGCGAGCTTGACGCTCGGCGCCAGCAGGTCCTTCCACGGCATTTTGGCGTGGCGGCGATGCGCTTCCTCCATGCCGGCAACGACGCCGGGCACCGCGATCGAGCCGGGGCCGTGCAGGTTGCGGTCGTCCTTGACCCGCGCCCAGGGGAACAGGTCGGAGGCCGCGCCGCCGGTCAGCGGATAATCCTCGATGCGCAGGCCGTCGGGCGCGCGCATGCCATAGTCGATCACCTCGACGCGGTTCTCCTTGGCGCGATACAGCACCATCGCGCCGCCGCCCCCGGCGCCGCTCATCCACGGCTCCACGACGCCAAGCGCGAAGGTGGTTGCGATCACGGCGTCGACGCAATCGCCACCATCAGCCAATACCTCCGCGCCGACCTCGGCCGCCTTGCGCGATTGTGCGGCGACGATGCCGCCCTTGGCGCTGACGGCCGGCTTGCGGATCACTTGCGAGTTGGAGAACTGGTCGGACATGGCGTCGCTTTCGCTGTTCTTGTTGCGGGTGGGGCACGTTGGCGTAGCATGCCAAGCATGGCACTGTCAGTGCAACAACAAGAGCCAATTTCAGGGAGCGGAAAATGACTGGTGTGAAGCGTGAACGGGACGGCAAGGTCGGCATCCTGACGCTCAACGATCCCGCGAGCCTGAACGCCATGACGCCGGAACTGCTCGGCGATCTCGCGCGCGCCGTCGGCGAGATGAGCCTCGACCCGGACATCCGCGCGCTGGTCCTGACCGGGGAGGGACGCGGCTTCTGCTCCGGGCAGAACCTCAAGGCGTTCCAGTCGCTCGGCGACAATATCTACACCGGCGTGATGAGGCATTATTGGCCGGCGATGCAGGCCTTGCGCGAATGCCGCGTGCCTGTCGTGGTCGCGGTCAACGGCGTCGCGGCAGGCGGCGGCTTCAGCCTCGCGATGTCCGGCGACATCATCCTGGCGGCGCGCTCGGCGAGCTTCATCCAGGTGTTCAGCCGGATCGGTCTGGTGCCTGATCTCGGCTCGACCTGGCTGTTGCCGCGCCTGATCGGCCGCCAGCGCGCGCTCGACCTGATGCTGCTGAACGAGCCGCTGCCGGCCGAACGGGCCAAGGAGTGGGGGTTGGTGCGTGACGTGGTCGATGATGCAAGGCTGCTCGACGAGGCGAAGGCGCTTGCCGGCCGCCTTGCGGACGGACCGACGCGCGCGCTGGTCGCGACGCGGCAGCTGCTCGAGGAGAGCGAGCACGCCAGCTACGCGGATCAGTTCCGCCGCGAGATCGAGCTGCAGCAGGTGATCCGCGAGAGCGCCGACGCGAAGGAAGGCCGCCAGGCCTTCGTCGAGAAACGCAAGGCCCAGTTCACGGGGCGCTAGAGCGGGATGAGCTTACCTCGAATCGAGCGGCGGGCTCCGCTTCACCTCGCCCCGCGTGCGGGGAGAGGTCGGAACGCATCGTTCGATGCGTTCCGGGTGAGGGGGAATCTCCGCGAATACAGCTATCACCAGACATACGCGGAGGCAGCCCCTCACCCCAACCCTCTCCCCGTAAGAACGGGGCGAGGGAGCGCAGCGCCGTCGCTGTTCGGCGCAATCTCAGCATGCTCCAGGCCTTGATCGTGCGCGTGCTAGCCAATCGCAATCGCGATCTTGCCGAAATGCGCGCCACTCGCCATGTGGGCGAACGCGGTCTTGACCTGGTCGAACGCGAACACCTTGTCGATCACGGGCTTGACGCCGTGCAGGCTGATGCCGTCGCACAGCGCCTGCAGATCCTCGATCGAGCCGACGGTGACGCCTTGCAGCCGCTGCTGCTGCATCACCATCAGCGGCAGCCGCGTGTCGGACGCGGCGGGACCTGCGAGCACGCCGATGAAGGCGATCGTGCCGCCGATCCTGGTGGCGCGGATCGATTCGTTCAGCGTGCCGACGCCGCCGACCTCGACGACGAGATCGACACCGCGCCCGGTCAGTTCGCGCGCCTTCTTGCCCCAATCGGGCGTGGTCTTGTAATTGAGCGTGACATCGGCGCCGAGCTGCTTCAGCCGCGCGATCTTGGCGTCGCTGGAGGATGTCGCGATGACGCGGGCGCCGCACATCTTGGCGAATTGCAACGCGAACAGCGAGACGCCGCCGGTGCCCTGGGTCAGCACCGTCTGCCCCGGCTTGATGTCGCCGAGCTTGACCACCGCGCTCCACGCCGTGAGGCCGGCGCATGGCAGTGCCGCGGCCTCGATGTCGTTCAGATGATCCGGCGTGCGCACCAGCGCATGCGCGGGGAAGACCCGGTACTCGGTCAGCACACCGTCGACGCTGCCGCCGAGCGCCGCGCGCATCCGCGCCTCGCTCGGCTCGCCCCCGAGCCAGCTTTCGAAGAAGCTGCCGATCACGCGATCGCCGGGTGCGAAGCTCCTGACTCCGGCGCCGACCGCCTCGACCACGCCGGCGCCGTCGGAGACCGGCACCAGCGGAAATTTCTGGCGCGAGCCGTAACCGCCCTTGACCGTGAGCAGGTCGCGATAGTTCAGCGTCGCCGCCTTCAGCCGCACCAGGACCTCGCCCGGGCCGGCTTGCGGAACCGGCTTGTCGACCAGCGCCAGCGCGTCGACGCCGCCGGGGCCTTGCAACTCATAGCATTTCACGGAACGTCTCCTGCTCGGTGCTCTTGTGTTGGGCAACGCTCGCGGCGCCGCCGCGCATGCTCCGAGCATATGTCATGCCTGCCGCGCGTGGCCATAGCGCGTAGCGAGACCGATGGAATGGCGCCCATGCCCGAACGTGCTGGCGCTGCCCGAAAATACCGCCAATCTGTGCCGTCAATGAAGTGACCGAGCGGAGGTGACGATGGCTGCCTTGCTTGAGACGAAGCGCGATCTGATCGCAACGCTCGCACGCGGCGCGGTTTGCGTGCTGCTTGCCGCTGCATGGATCGCTTGCAGTGGTGCGATGGCCGCAGCAGACGACAGCCTCTACCGCGCGCAGACCGTCGTCACCGGCCAGGGCGAGCCGAACCGCATCATTGGCTTCGGTGCATGTCTGGAAGATGTGCTCATCAAGGTTTCCGGTCAGCCGATGCTGGCAGGCGACCGCCGGCTAGCCGCATACAAATCGAAGGCCAAGGATTTCGTCAGCAGTTTCGACTATCACGATCAATATGCCGGCAAGCCGCATCATGACGAGCAGGGCACCCGCGACCGGCCCTACGACCTGACGGTGGATTTCGACGAGAAGAAGATCGACGGCATTCTCGCCAGGCTCGGTCTCAAGCCGTGGCGGTCGCAGCGGCCGGTGCTCGGCGTCTTCGCCGAGATGCAGCACGGTCCGAAGGACTACATCGTCACATCCGACGGGACGCAGTCCGACCTGCAACGCGACGCGCTTGCGGCTGCGGCCGGAAAACGCGGCATGCGCTTCGTGCTGCCCGATACAGCGGCGTTGACCAGCGCCAACCTCACCGCCGCCGAACTGTTGAAGACGCCGCCGGCGAAGCTGAGTGCGATCGTCGCGGCGCAAGGCGGCGAGGCCAGCCTGCTCGGTCGGCTGGTCTGGGACGACAAGGATCTCGGCTGGGCCACGCAATGGCGGATGGCCTGGCACGGCAAGGATTACAAATGGCAGTTTCGCGGCGTCACCTTCGATGAAGCGTTCCGCCGCGGCATCGGCGGCGCCGCGCAGGTGCTGTCGGGCAATGGCGATCCGGGGCGACCGAAATGAGCTTGCGCGCGCAGCGGCTGGATCGCGCAAGGGTCCGGACTCAATTGAGCCACCAGATTGCGGCCGCGGCGATGAAGGCGCCAGCGAGGAAGTTCCTTGCGAGCTTGTCGTAGCGATGCGGCGAAAGTCCTTGAGACGGGCGAACATGCGCTCGATTAAGTTGCGCTGGCGATCGAGCCTTTTGCTGTAGGGGATCGGTTGGCTGCGGCTGGTCGTGGACGGAATGACCGCCTGGGCGCCCTGCTCGGCGAGAAGCGTTCGCAGACTGTTGGCATCGTAGGCCTTGTCGGCAATCAGCCGCTGGATTGGCCCGGCCGCCGCAAGAAGAGCTGGTGCCAGCGCGATATCGTTGATGTTGCCTGGCGAGAGCAGCAGGACGCGGGGACGTCCTTGGTCATCGGTCGCAGCGTGGATTTTCGTCGTCCGGCCGCCGCGCGAGCGGCCAATGGCTTGCCCGAAGTCCCCCCTTTTCCGTCGGCGGCCGACCGGTGCGCTTTGATGTGGGAACTGTCGATGGCGACCGATCCGACGATGCCGGTCTTGCCGGTTAAAGTCTCGAATATCTCGAACCAGAGACCCTGTCGGCTCCAGCGGTTGAAGCGATTGTAAATCGTCGTGTAGGGCCGTATTCCGGCGGACAATCCCGCCAGCGCGCTCCTGACCGTAGCATGTGCACGATCCCGCTGATCAACCGTCGGTCGTCCACCCGGTGCGCACCACGCCGTCCTCGCGGCAACAGGGGCTCAACGCGCTTCCACTCCGCGTCGCTCAACCAGTAAAGTTGCTTGCGCATCAAGGCCTCCTCGAATCGGAAGACCTTGAATCACGATTGAGCCCGCCTGAGAATTCTCAGCTCCGGCGTGCCCAAAGGTAATTAATTTATCCTGAAATGTCGTTCCGGCTTTCGCTTGTTCGACTGGCTGTCGGCAGAAGCGTCTGCAGTCACAATCGAGCAAGAGGGAAAGATGAGCGAGCCGAAGCAACGAATTATCGAAAGTAATGGTATCCACCTCAATATCGCTGAGCAAGGCGAAGGACCGGTCGCATTGCTGGCCCATGGCTGGCCCGAATCCTGGTACTCGTGGCGACATCAATTGGGCGCCCTTGCCGCAGCCGGCTTCCACGCCGTAGCCCCGGATATGCGCGGCTATGGCAAGAGCGACGCGCCCGAGGCGATCGACAAATACACGCTGTTTCATCTCGTCGGCGATATGGTCGGCGTTCTCGACGCTCTCGGGGCAGAGAAGGCGGTAATTGTCGGTCACGACTGGGGGGCGATCGTCGCTTGGCAGGCGGCGCTGCTGCGGCCGGACCGCTTCAGGGCTGTGGCGGCCATGAGCGTCCCGTTCTATCCACGGGGCATGTCGCTTCGAACCGCGCTCATGCCGCGCACGGAAAACGCGCGGTTCTACATGCTTTACTTCCAGGAGCCAGGACTTGCCGAAGCGGAGTTCGGGCGCGATCCGCGGACCACCTTACGCAACCTGCTGTTTGCTGGGTCGGGCGATGGTGTGGCGCTCGCACGAGCCGCTCAGGCAAGCGGCGGGCCGTCAGAAAATTTCGCTATGGTCCCGAACGGCGGTGAATCCCTGCGAGGTTCCAGCACACCGGCAGCATTGCCGTCTTGGATCACCGAAAAGGATATCGACTTTTATGGAGAGGAATTCAGGCGAACCGGCTTCCGCGGAGGCCTGAACTATTATCGCAACATCGATCGAAACTGGGAGCTGCTCGGTGCGATGGCGGGCCTGCGGGTTTCGGTGCCAGCGTTATTTATGGCCGGCGAACACGACCTGGTGATTTCCTTTCCCGGCACGGAACAGGTGCTCGCCAACCTCCAAAACCTCGTTCCCGGTTTGCGCGGCATCAAGATGCTGGCAGGCTGCGGCCATTGGACCCAACAGGAGCGGCCTGAAGAGGTCAACGCCGCGCTCTTGGAATTTCTTAAATCGCTGCCGGATCACGGATGACGGAGCATGATCCGGACCGAGTTAGTGCAAGGTGTGTGGCGGTTTTCCGAAGAGCATGCCCTCGGGCTCGACCCGAGGGGGATTATGCTCCAACAAAAACATAGAGCGGGATGACGATACGAAGAGAAGTCATCACGCTCTAATGCGGACTAGCTCGGTCCTGAGCTGATTGGTTCAATCCTTATTGAGTACGGACCCTAGCACTACTTTGGCAGATTGTTGATTTGGTCGCGTTTTATAGGATTCCCGAATCGACTTTTCAATGATTCATGGGTGGTCGGCTCTTGGAGGGCTGACCATGCCGGGATGGGAAGACGAACTCGA